>NZ_JANSIF010000071.1:0-13908 GCF_047461935.1 Synechococcus sp. R55.4
TTGTACACACATGAAAGCCGCCCTGTCGCGTCAGCGGGCCGTAGGCCTCAAGGGCGGGGCTTCAGACCCAGTTTTTTGGTGAGCGACAACCTGGTTAGGGTGGACCTGGTGGAGCTAACGCAACCCGGCTTACTGGCAGTAATGCTAAGAAATGTTAAGCTAAGAGCTTAGATCCCGAACCGAGGTAGGCCCCATGGAATCCCTTTACGCCGGCGGCAACTTTTCTGATCCCTTCGCCAATCCCCCCATTTACTCTGCCATTGCCCTGCTCAGCTTTTTTGCCGTTATCTTTGGCATCCTTTTCAAGGACAAGTTGGAATACCAGGTAGCCCTTTGGCAGCTCAACCGGGATAGCCAAGCCCAAATTCGCTATCGCACTCCTGGGGTGATCCTCACCTACAGTCTCTGCTGCTTGTTTACCTTTGGCTTTGTGGCTGCGTGTTTGAATGTGTTTGGCCTGCCTATGGCTCTGGCCGCCTGCGTCGGTGGGATCCTAGTGTTGGGCACGGCAGGCTTGGTGTGGTGGCAGTTGGGATCCCTGCTGGCTCTGTTGGCTACGGGCGGCTCCCAGGCCATAGATATTGACTCTTACGGGGCAGGAGCCGTTTTGGATCCTGAGGCAGCAGCACCTACTGAAGGGGAATAGGAGCTGGGCCACCCCAATTGACCGAGGATTTCGGCGCTGCCATGGCAAGCCTGCAAACGTTCATTCTGGAATGAACTTGAGCAAGGCTGACAAGACAAACGACACGATGAAGCAGAGTGCTCTGCTGCCATAATGGCTTCAAGCCCCGCTGCTCTCTTTCCCATGAACGAAACTGCCCAGCCCGATCTCAGAGATCTCATCCTCGCCCTGGATCGGAAGATCGACCTGCAATTTACAGAAATGCGGGGCGAGATCCGCCAGGTGGAAACAAGGCTGCAAGGGGAGATCAAGCGGCTGGAAGAGCGGGTTGACGGGGTGGCGGTCAAGCTGAACGAAAGGATTAACAGCGTCGAGGTCAAGCTCACCGAGAAAATCGATGGCGTTGAGGCCAAGCTGAACGAAAGGATTAACAGCGTCGAGGTCAAGCTCACCGAGAAAATTGATGGCATTGAGGCCCAGTTGAACGAAAGGATCAACGGGATGGAAGGCAAACTGAGCGAGAAGATGGACGGGATTGGCAAGCGCTTGGACAACCAGGAGTTCATCAGCCGAGGGGCAATTATTACCCTAGTGGGTGGTGTGCTTACAGGTCTGATGTCTGATTAAGTACCTGTTTTTCTCCGACAATTGACTTTGGCTGCTGATGCAAACTCTTTGGCAAACCATCGCCCAGCACCTTGCGGAAGCGACAGGGGATCCCTTACGGCCCCTGCAGTATCGTTCTGTGGGCGGGGGCAGCATCAACGCCACCTATCGGTTTTCTTGCGCTTCCCAAAACCCTCTTGCAGAAGGGGCAAGAGACTACTTTGTCAAATTGGCCCGTGGGGGAGAAAGAGCGCTGGAGATGTTTGCAGCGGAAGCTGCGGGCTTGCGAACCCTGGCGGCTGCCCAGGCCATTCGCGTACCTCAGCCCATTGTCTGGGGATCCGTAGGAGAGCAGGCCTACTTGGTGCTGGAATACCTGGAGCTAACCTCGCCCCGTCCGCACACTGCGGGTTTGTTGGGATCCCAGTTGGCCCAGTTGCACCGCACCCTATCCCCCAACGGCAGCTACGGTTGGGAGCGCGACAACACCATCGGCTCTACGCCTCAGATCAACAGTTGGCGGCAGAATTGGCCGGATTTTTATCGGGAACAGCGGCTGCTCTACCAGGTGAAATTGGCTTGCCAACAGGGGTATCGCGGCACGTGGGTGGCCCAAGCCGAACGGGTAATGGCGGAGCTGGAAGCCTTTTTTCAGGACTACAGGCCAGAACCCGCTCTGTTGCATGGAGATCTGTGGGGCGGCAACTACGGGGCCTTGGCCGATGGATCCCCGGTGATTTTCGATCCGGCCACCTACTACGGGGATCGAGAGACGGATCTGGCGATGACAGAACTGTTTGGCGGCTTTCCGCCGGAGTTCTATCGGGCTTATCAGCAGACCTATCCTTTGGATAAGGGATATCCTCACCGCAAGCCCCTCTACCAGCTCTACCACTGGCTCAACCATCTCAACCTGTTTGGAGAGGGCTACCTAGGCTCGGTGCAGCGGGCTTTGCAGCAGTGTTTGCAATTTCTTGGATAAATCGTATGGTTGTTCAGGTTAAGATGAGACGCCTGGGCTACTGATCGCGCCAGCGGGACGGAGTCCTTGAAAAACCTTCTAACCCCCTGCATTATTGCTCCGCAACGCTATTGCTCCGCAACGCTGACGCGAAGACGCGACCAACGGTTTAGGTGTGGGCACAGTGTTCTGAGTTTGAGTGGAAATGACGATATGTCCATTCCCAAGCCGTTCGCGCCAGTGGGACAGAGTCCTTGGGGGGTAGCTCTCTCTGGGAGAGAAGCTGGGGGTGAGGGGGATCTGTCTCGAAGTAAACTGATCTGAAACGGCTAGGGGGTCTTCTCCGGCGAGGATTCCCCTGCCATGACCACAGCCCCCATGTCCCCCAACAGGCGCGACTGGTTGCGCAATACTCCCAGCAAATTGAGCCGGCTGGCCCGTCGCACAGGATCCGGATCCATCACCAGAACGGCTTCAAAAAACTGGGCTACCTGAGGGGCTGCCGCTTGCAGAGCTTCCACCAAGGGAACAAAATCTCCCCGTAAGGCCGGCTCCACCCCCAGACGATAGATTTTCTGGCAAGCCTCGTACAACTCCCTTTCTGCCGCCTCCTGCAACTGACCGGGATCCACGGCGGCTGCCGGATCCACCACGGCGTAGTCCAAGTCCCCTTGGGCTGCCAGGCGGGCGCAGCGATTGAGGGTGGGATAGAGATCCGCCAATTCCCCGGTGGCCCGCAGGTGTTGCAGGTACTCCGCCCGCAGCAAAGTCAAGGGCAGGTTGCCCAGGGCCCGCATGGTGAGCTCGGCCTTCTGGGGATCCTCCGCTTTGACCGACTCGGGATCCCCCACCACAGCCCTGACCAAGTCGTAATCAATCCGTTTTTCCTCCTGCAAAAGGGTCTGTATCCGTTGGGCCAAAAACTCCTGCAAGGCTCGCAAGGTGTGGACATCGCCAAAGGCATAGTCCTGCACCACGCTCTGCAACAGCAAGTTGAAGTCAAAAGTCCAGCCGGCATCCCAGGCAACCAGCACCAGGCTGTTGGCGGCCCGCCGCAGGGCAAAGCGATCCGAGGAGCCGGTGGGGATCCGCCCCAAGCGAAACATGCCCACCAAGGTATCCAGGCGATCTGCCCAGCCCACCACCCGCCCCGTCAGTGCTGTGGGCAAAGCGTCCCCCGCTCCCAAAGGCCAGTAGTGTTGCTCAATCCCCTCGGCTACCGCCTCCGGTTCCCCATCCTGCCGAGCGTAGTCGGCCCCCATGATCCCCTGCAGCTCGGGGAATTCGTACACCATTTGGGTAACTAGATCCGCTTTGCACAGTTGGGCGGTGCGCTCCACCAGCGCTTGTTCCTGGGCATCCAAGTTCAAGGCAGCAGCAATGAGGCGGCTGATGTGGCGGATGCGCTCCACCTTGTCCCGCATGGATCCCAGCCCCTCAGCAAAGGCGACTGCCTGTAGGCGCTCCACCCGCTCCGCCAAAGGGATCCGCCGATCCTCTTCGTAGAAAAAGCGGGCATCCGACAGGCGCGCCCGTACCACCCGGCTGTTGCCTGCCCCGATCCGCTCCGATTGCCCAGGGTCGCCATTGGAAATGGTGATGAAATAGGGCAGCAATTTCTGGGGATCCCGGCCATCCCGTACCGGGAAATAGCGTTGGTGGATGATCATCACCGTCTCGATCACCGCCGGCGGCAGGCGCAAAAATTCCGGCTCAAAACGCCCCAAAACCGCCGTCGGCCACTCCACCAACTGCACCACCTCCCGCAGCAGAGGGGCAGGGATCTGCGCTTCCCCATTCACCTGCCTGGCCAGCTTGGTTACCTCGGCCTGAATGTACGCTTCCCGCACTGCCGGATCGGGGCTGACCCCGGCCTCTTGCATTTGCTGAACGTAGCTCTCGGCCCGCTCCAGAGTGACCTGCTGGGATCCCAAAACGCGGTGCCCCCGGCTAACCCGCCCGGCCACCAAGCCCGGCATGGTATTGCCCTCGTGGGTCGGCAGCAGCAAAGGCAGCACCTGATCATCCCAAAGGGAAACCAGCCAGCGAATGGGGCGCGGAAACTTCAGATCCCCGCAGGCCCAGCGCATCAGCCGTTCCCCACTCAAGTTGGTAATCCAGGCGGGTGCCAATTCTTGGAGCACGGCTGCCGTCGGTCGGCCCCGCACCCGCTGCACCGCAAACACAAAGGATCCCTTGCCCACTTGCCGGATTTCCAGGCTGCCGGGATCCACCCCTTGTTTTTGGGCAAATTTTTCCCCGGCAGGGGTGAGCTGGCCATCTTGGTAGGCGACCTGAACCGGCGGCCCCTTCACCTCTAGGGTGCGATCCGGCTGCTGGGTGGGCAACCCCTGCAACAGAACCGCCAGGCGGCGCGGCGTACCGAAAAGCTGCATCTGCTCCGCTTGCAAATGGGCCTCCGCCAAAGAGGCCGGGATCCCGGTTCGCCACTGCTCTAGGGCCGAATCCACAAAACTGGCTGGGAGTTCCTCACAGCCGACTTCCAGCAAATAGGCAACCATACTCCTGTGCTCCGTAGGGTACCATCCCCACTTCCTCAATCAACATAGTCTATGGCTCTGGGCCTCCCTTCTGGCTCACGATGGTTCCGAAGCCGGGGTATCCCAGTTTACCAGGGGAGCTGGGGCGGAGTTGAGACAAGAGCTCAAATCCGCCAGACAACACTCCAAAGCCATCACTGCCAAGTTGACTCTGTAGCGGCAAGAGCCCCCTCTCCTTGGCGCAAGGGATAGGCCGAGTCCCGTGGCAAATGCACCACGATGATGGGAAGGCTGGGTCGGTTGCGGGCGATGGTCTCCGGCTCTCGGCCCAGACGCGACCGGTTGCCGGTTTCGCTGGGAACCAATACCAACACATCTCCTGGCTGCAGCGCTTTGAAGGCTTCCGCCACCACCCCCCCCTGCACCCGCTGAACCGGCAAGTGGGCATAGCTTTCTGCCGGCAAGGCTGGGGAGCGTTCCCGCCCAGGTCGGGTTTGCACCAGCAGGATCTGCAAACCCGCTTTCAATTCGCCGGCCAGCGTTTGCGCCAGCCCAATGGTCTGCTGTAGGGATCCGGGAGAGACCTCCAGCTCCGGTGCAACCAAGAGGATGCGGCGTGCTGTCTCGATGGGTACCGGAAACCGCGTAATCAAGACTGGGATCCCCACCTGCCGCACCACCGCGTCAATGATGCTGCCGAAAAAGTTCTCCGCATAGGTGGAGTAGCCCTTCCAGCCCAGGATCACCAAGGTTGCCTGCCGTTCCGCCGCCGAGCGAATGATCCCTTTTTCCACCGAGTCATCCACCCGCCGAATCGGCTCCACTCGGGTCACGGCGCTGTGGGCCAGAGCTTCTGCGAAAGTCAGCAACTGCTCCTGCCGGGCCAGGGCTGCCGGCGAGATCCCGGCGCGGTCAGACAAAACATGCAGCGGCAGCAGCGTTCCCCCATCTTTTTTGGCCAAAATCAAAGCCAACTGTAACAGGTTCCTCTCAGTATCCGGGTTGGCCACCGGCACCAAGACGCGAGCTCCCCAATCTGGCTTGGGCAATTCGGTGGACTCTGCGGCCACCTCGGTGGGCTGCATTTGCTCTCCCCAGCGGGCCACAATCCAAGGCGAGGCAACACAGGTCACGAGGATCATGGCAATGATGCCGTTCACCGTCAGCTCATCCACCAACTTCACCTGAAAGGCCACCGTGATTGCCGCCAGGGTAGCCGCCGCCTGAGCCATCGACAAACCGAACATAACCATAGCGCTGGCAAAGCGCCAGCCAAACAATTGGGCCGGGATCCAAGCGGCCAGAAACTTGCTCACCACCTCCGCTGCGATCATCACCCCTCCCACCAGCAGCGAGCGCGGCTCTCCCAAGAGAATGCCGGGATTGATCAGCATCCCCACCGAGATCAAGAAAAAAGGCACAAACAGGGTGTTGCCGATAAACTGGATCCGGTTCATCAGGGGGCTGAGCTGGGGGATGATGGGGGTAATGGCCGTCCCGGCCAGAAAGGCTCCCACCACCGGCTCAATGCCGATCAACCCCGCTCCGTAGGCCACCACAAACAAAGTGGCGATCACGAAAGTAAACTCTGCTCCCTCGTCGTGACCAAAGCGTTGAAAGAACCAACTGCCCAGCTTGGGCACCCCCCACAGGGTGGCAAACGTGTAGAGGGCAATGGAAGGGATCAACGTCAGCCAAAAGCGCAGCGACAGCTCCCCTTGGTGGGCGCGCACCACCACCGCCAGCACCAACAAAGCCAGGACATTCGTGATAAGGGTGGCCCCCAAAGTTGCCGTTACCGTCTGCAGGCGCATCAACCCCAGCTTCGAGATGATGGGCAGACCGATCAGGGTGTGAGAGGCAAAACAAGAGGCCACCAGCACCGCCGCCAGAAAGCCATACCCAATGGCCAACATGGCTGCTGTGCCGATGAGCATGGGCAACAGAAAGGTGAGCGCCCCGAAGATGGTGGCCTTCCCGGCATTGAGCTTCAAATCTTCCAGACTGGTCTCCAGCCCCGCCATGAACATGAGAAACAACAGCCCCACCGTGCCCAGCAGGATGATGGTCTCGTCCCGCCGCAAGATGCCCAAGCCGTAGGGCCCCACCACCAGCCCAGCCAAGATTAACCCGATGATCCCCGGCAGGCGCAGCCGCTCAAATAGCAAGGGAGCCACCAGCATGATGGTCAGGATGATCAAAAACACCAGCACCGGATTCTCAACAGGGCCGATCAGGGCTAGAGGGATCCCCGAAATTTGCAGCCAGTTAGCCAGCATAAATCACCCGACAGACAGCTAATGAACAGACCCGGCAAAGCGCCCGCATGAGTCTATCAGATCCCTCCAGATCCAAGTAGCTCTCGATGCCCCACAGACTTTGTCCGGCCTTCAATTACTGGCAGGGCGTTTAATAAGTATTCAAAAGTAAGTACATCAGACACATTAAGACACATTAAGCAGTGAAAACAGCTTGGCAGTAGTGCCCAGAGAAAGGCGGGAGAAACCCCCGAGAAACACGCATTAGAATCAGAGGGTACATGCTCTTGGGCTGCCCATGAACCAGCTTGCTCCTGGAAAAGTGATCGGCCAGCGCTATCAACTGGTTCACAGCATTGCAGCAGGTGGCATGGGGCGGGTGTTCAAGGCTGTCGATACGCGCCTGTTCAACCGTCCGGTGGCGGTCAAGCTGTTGCACCAAAACTTAGCAGGCGATGACAACACCCGACGCCAGTTGCACAAACGTTTTCAGCAGGAAATTCGCATCAGCACGCTGCTGGGGGAGCACCCTGCCATTGTCAAGGTATTGGACTATGGCCTAGAGAACGACCAACCTTACCTGGTGATGGAATACCTGACGGGGCGCAGTTTGGGGGAGCTGATGCTCAAGCAGCCGGTGCTGCCGCCTCAACAGGTGGTGAGGATTGCCCGCCAAGTGTGTGCCGGTCTCTATTACGCCCACAACCTAGAGACCGAGCAGGATGGCCATCTCATCAAGGGGGTGATCCATCGCGACATCAAACCCAGCAACCTCTTCGTCCTAAAAGATGAAACGTTGGGGGAGACCGTCAAAATCTTGGATTTCGGCATTGCCAAGCTCCTCAGCGACGTTTCCCTTGCCCTCGGCACCCAGACCACCGGCTTTTTGGGTACGGTGCGCTATGCCTCTCCCGAACAGGTGCGCGGGGAAGCCCTGGATGCCCGCTCGGATATCTACTCGCTTGGCGTAGTGCTCTACCGCATGTTGACCGGGCAACAACCTCTGCGACCCAAGAGCGATTCTTTCCCCGGCTGGTACGAGGCCCACAATTACCAACAGCCTCAGCCCTTCGATCGCTCGAATTTGCCCTATGAGATTCCGCTGGAGCTGGAACAGGTGGTGCTCTCCTGTCTGGCCAAAGATCCCGACCGGCGGCCCCAAGATATGAAGGTTCTCAGCGCCCAATTGGAGGGATCCCTGCACTCCCAGAGCGCTGCCAGCTCTTCCCTCGCGCCCCCCCCAACCGCACCCATCTTCTCCGAGCGTACCCTGGCGGCGGTGGATGCAGGGCAGTCGGGCACACACCTGCTCAGTACCCAGGCAGAGCCCGAGGCCAAGCCGTTTCCCCTCTGGGCTGGGATAGCCCTTTTTGTTGTCATTGCGGGGAGCACCTTCTGGGGCCTGCGTCTGCTGTTGGATCCGGGCCCAGGCAGCGAAAGACCGCCTGCTGCCCCCGAACGCCCCCTTCCAGTCGGCGGTGCAGAGCACCCTGAGCGGGATCCCTCAGCCACTCCTGAACCTCTGCTGGACTGGCTGCCGCGGGATCCGGAGGGCAAACCGGTGTTTGAGGATGATCCCGCCCCAGATCTGGGAATCGGTGAGTCCGCAAGCGAGCCCACACCCAGGCCAGCGGCAACTCCAGAGGCAGTGTCCTCTACCCCTCAGCCCCCTGCTCCAACTCAGCAGGTGTCACCTCCTCCTCCAGCCCCTGCTGTGCCTCCACCCCGACCGGTTGCAGTGCCCACGCCCGCTGCTCCACCTTCTCCAGCCCCTGTCCCAGCCAAACCTCTCCCGCCGCAGCCCATCAATCAACCTTTGTTTCCCCAAGTGAACCGGGTTGCTCCAACTTCTGCTCCCCTTACAGCCCCTCCAACCCAACCTCCCACCCCTGGCTTTCTGGAGCGGTTGCGCGAGGAGCGAGAACGCTTGGGGAAAGACTAGGCGCAAAAAAGGGATCCCCAAGGATCCCTTCGCAAACAGAGACATAGGGCTAGTCTTCGATGGGATCCCCCGTCAAGGGATCCCAGAACAGGTAGAGTCAGGCGGCAGCCAGCCGGGCATTGGCGGCATCCCAGTTCACCAAGTGCTCCAGGTAGGCATTGATGAAGTCAGGCCGCCGGTTTTGGTAATCCAGGTAGTAGGCGTGCTCCCACACATCCAAGGTGAGCAGGGGCGTTTGACCGTGAACCAGCGGATTTTCGGCATTGGGGGTTTTGGTAACCTTCAGGGTGCCGTTGTCCAGCACCAGCCAGGCCCAACCGCTGCCAAATTGGGTGGCGGCTGCCGTCTTGAAGGCTTCTGCAAACTTGTCATAGCCGCCAAAGTCGGCGTTGATCTTGTCGGCAATAGGCCCGGTAGGCGCACCTCCCCCGCCTGGCTTCATGGATTCCCAGAAAAAGGTGTGATTCCAAACTTGGGCAGCATTGTTGAAGATACCCGCTTTGCTGGGATCCCCAAAGGTGGCCTTGATGATTTCTTCCAGAGACTTGTTGGCCAGATCGGTGCCCTCGATGAGCTTGTTCAGGTTGGCTACGTAGGCCGCGTGGTGCTTGCCGTGGTGGAAGGAAAACGTTTCTGCCGACATGTAGGGCTTCAGCGCGTCGGCAGGATAGGGCAGAGCCGGGAGTTCAAAAGCCATAATCGTCTGTCCTCTGTGTCTTGTGCAAGGAATGCAAGAAAGAACGCGGTGAAGGGTCAGGAGAACCAGAAAAAGGCGTTACCTTTCTTTGCAGTCTTAGTGTAACTCAGAATCACTACGCTTTGGGATCCCTTGGACATTTCGATTCCCGCTGGGACAGGGCTCGACCCCAGAGAGGTGGAACCGCGGCTGTCTCAGCCCAATGGCCGACAACCACTCGTTGGCCAGCGGTCGGAAAAGCGAGATCGTCCCGGCTGGAAAGCGCTAACGGGATCCCTCCCGCAGCAGCTCAATCAGCAGGGGAGCGACATCCCTGAGCAGGGGGATCAAAACCGCCGTGATGGCGGCAATGGTAACCACATTGCGGGTGAAGTTGAGGGTATCGCGGCTGAGCTGGAAAAACCGCTCGTCCCACCGTTTGACCTCGGCCTCGAGGCGCTCCTCGGCTCTGGCAATGCGCTCCTCGGCTTTGGCAATGCGTTCCTCGGCCCTGGCAATGCGCTCCTCGGTGCCGGCAATGGTTTGCAGCACCTCTTGGTTCTGTCGGGTCAGTTGGGCGATGGCCTGAGCGTTGGCCTCGACAGTGCGCTCGATGCGCGCCAGCCGCTCCTCGCTGTAGCTCATGGTCGGGGAGGGGGAAATTGATGCGGGCTGGGGAAGTCCTGAGGTGGGATCCCTTGCAGAGCCTCAGTCATAAAGCGCTTCCAGGTGGGGGCAACAAAGGCCCCGCCGGCGGTGCCGGGCAGCATGGGGGAGTTGTTGTCGTTGCCGATCCAAATGGCGGTGGACAGTTGCGGCACGTAGCCGATGAACCAAGCATCGCGGAAATCGGAGGTGGTGCCGGTTTTGCCGGCCACGGGTCGCCCATCGTCCAGACGAGCCGCCCTCCCGGTGCCTTGGGTCACTACCCCTTTGAGGATTTGGTTGAGCGTAGCCACCGCCCAGGGATCCAAAACCCGCTGCGGCTGAGGCCTGGCCTCGAAGAGGATTTGGCCGTTGCGATCCACCACCTGGGCCAAGAGGGTCGGCTCCACCCGATATCCGCCATTGGCAAAGACCGCATAGCTGGCCGCCATCTCCAGGGGGCTGACGCTGGCCGAGCCCAGAGCTGTAGCCAAGTTGGGAAACATCTCGGCAGTAATACCCGTGGCCTGAGCCGCTGCAATGACGTTGCGGATCCCAACATCATCGGCCAACTTGACCGTGGGCACGTTGCGGGAGAGCTCCAAAGCCCGAGCAAAGGTGAGGGGGCCATAAAAGGTGTTGTCGTAGTTTTTCGGGCTGTAGGGCGGCGAGCCGGGATAGGTGACGGGGGTATCTTCCAAAATGCTGCCGGGTGAATAGCGCCCGCTGGCCAGAGCCGCGTAGTACACATAGGGCTTAAAGGTGGATCCCGTTTGGCGAAACGCCTGGGTGGCGCGGTTAAATTGGCCCCGCTGAGCGTTGATCCCGCCCACAATGGCTTTCACATAGCCGGTACGGGGATCCACTGCCGCCAAAGCCATTTGATCGGCACGACGAGCTGCCCCAATGCGGGGGCCATCTTCATTGACAATGCGCTGGGCAAGGCGCTGCAGACGCAGATCGATGGTGGACTGAACCCGCAGACCTCCTTGCATTAGAGCTTGTTCCCCATAGCGGCGCCGCAGCTCCGCCTCAATGGCGTCGGTAACTGCTGGGGCGTTACTTTGAAAGGAGGTAATGCGGCCTAAGGTCAGCTTTTGCTCCCGCGCCGCCTGGGCTTCCTCGGGGGTAATCCACTTCAGCTCCACCAGACGATCCAGCACCAGGTGTTGCCGCCGTTTGGCTCCCTCCAGGTTGCGAAAGGGGCTAAGGGTTTCCGGGGCCGGCAGGATCCCAGCCAACATCGCCGCTTCAGCCAAGTTCAGTTCAGACGCATCCTTGTTGAAGTAGCTGCGGGCCGCCGCCTGGATGCCGTAGAGATTGTGCCCCCAGTACACCTGGTTGAGGTACATCTCCAGGATCTCGTCTTTGCTGAAGACCTGTTCTAGGCGCACCGCCAACACGATCTCGGCGACTTTACGGCTGAGGGTACGCTCCGGCCTCAAAAACAGGTTCTTGACCAACTGCATTGTCAGGGTGGATCCCCCCCCCGCCGAGCCTATACCCCCCTCCACACTGCCTAGGATCGCCCGGCCCAAGCTGACCGGATTAATGCCTGGATGGGTGTAGAAGTGGCTGTCTTCAATGGCCAGCAAGGCCTTTTTCATCTCCGGCGAGACCTGTTCAAGGGAGATCACTTCCCGGTTGGCCTCCCCGTGTAGGCTGGCAATGGGCTCGCCCCGAATATCGACAATGTGGGTGGTGGCAATGGGCACGTAATCCCGCAATTGATGCACGTCCGGCAAGTTGCGGAAGCTAATGGCCAGCCCCACCAATCCGGCAGCCGTTGCCGTGGATCCCAAGAGCAGGGATCCCAGCAACAGATTGCCCACCACACCGGCAACCTGGGCAATCCGGGAGGGGCGGGTGGGTGGGGTATAGTCGGCATGCTCGTCAAACCCCGATCCGGAAAAAGGGGAATTGGAGACACGCTCCAACCCCGGCTTTCTCGCCCGGCGGGCCAATGGTCTGCGACCGTAGGTCACGTCAAAAACCCTGTCACGTCCGTGTTGCAAAGCAACAACAAGCCAGACCCATTATAGGGCGGCGTCTATTGGGGCAGCAGGATGGCCAACCCTGCCCATCGACAACTCCAACCGGGCTAGGGGGAGAAGATCTTGAGTTGAGAATCGAGCATCTTTTGCGTGGGCTTAAAATGGCTCATGGGTTCAGCCGGAGGAGCAGGATTTGAGTTTATCGTCAGCCTCAGTTTCGCCAACGTACCGGGATCCGTTGATAGCCCAAATTGTTGAGCGGGGGGTGGCCGAGATCTTTCCAGGAGGAGCTGCTGCCCTGGCGGAGCGCTTGGCGCAAGCGGATCGTCCCCTGCGGGTGAAGCTGGGCATCGATCCCACCCGACCGGATCTACACCTGGGCCATTCAGTGGTGTTGCGCAAGTTGCGCCAGTTTCAGGATGCGGGCCATGTGGCCATTTTGCTCATCGGGGACTTCACGGCGCTGGTCGGGGATCCCACCGGCCAATCGCAGGCCCGTCCCCGCCTCACCCCAGCAGAAGTGGAGGAAAACGCCCGCACCTACTTGGAGCAGGCCGGCAAGATCTTGGATTTTGAGACCCCTGGCCGGCTGGAGGTGCGCCGCAACAGCGAGTGGCTGGCCCACCTGACTCTCAGCGAGCTGATCGAACTCCAGGCCCAGATGACGGTGGGGCAGATGCTGGCCAAAGAAGACTTTGCCCAGCGCTACCGAGCTGGAACGCCAATTTATCTGCACGAATTTCTCTATCCCCTCCTGCAGGGCTACGACTCGGTGGCTCTGGCAGCCGACGTAGAACTGGGGGGAACCGACCAGCGCTTTAACCTGCTCACCGGTCGGGATCTGCAAATTTGGAAGGGCCAAGCGCCGCAGTTCTGCGTGACGGTGCCGCTTTTGGAGGGGTTGGACGGGTACCAGAAAATGTCCAAGTCCAAAAACAACTACGTGGGGCTGACTGAGGATCCCCTCACCATGTACTCCAAGCTGGAGAAGGTGCCGGATCACCTGGTGGAGCGCTACTTTGAGTTGCTCACCTCAGTGCCCCTTGCCGAGCTGCCGCAGGATCCCCGCCAGCGGCAGATCCTCCTAGCCAAGACCCTAGTGGCCCAGTTTCACTCCCCTGCAGCGGCAGAAGAGGCCCAGCGCACCGCTCAAGCTTTGGTGCTAGACGGTATTCTTGCCGAAACGGGATCCATCCCCACCTTTGCCATCGATGGGTTGTCTTACCCTGTTAAACTCAGCTACATCCTGCGTGAGTGTGGCCTGTGCAAGAGTGCCGCCGAGGCCCGTCGGCAGATTCAAGGGGGCGCCGTGCGGCTGGATGGGCAAAAGGTGGAGGATCCCGACCTGGAGTTTGCCCATGCCTCGGAGCTGGCCGGGCGGATTTTGCAGGTGGGCAAAAAGGCCTTTCGTCGGCTAGTGAAAGGCGCAGATTAGTCTTCCCCTCTCCCTGTGGGAAAGGGGTGAGGGGATCCATCAACGGGCAGGCTTGAAGCCGAGTCCGGTTTTTTTCTGCCTGGTCTTGGCTGGGGGATCGGACAGAGGAGAAGGTAAACTACCCGACTCCGACCGCTAAAGCGGTACGGAGCGGGCTTTCAGTAGCCCTGAGCCTGCCCTGCTCTACTAGAGAACAAAACAGGCCCGAACCTCTAGGCTGGTTTACGACAGCCCCCAAAAGCGCAATCACATTCGCACCATTCAA
>NZ_JANSIF010000072.1:0-13313 GCF_047461935.1 Synechococcus sp. R55.4
AGGCGCTGCAAGAGCTGAGCCGGCGGAGCATGGCTTTCCCCGAAAACAACCCGGTCACTGGAGCGGTAGAATACCACTTCCCTCACCTGCTGCACCGCTCCCCCGACCAACGTTCGCTCTAGATGCCCTCCTGCAGACCTCTACTGGGATCCCAGGATCCCTTGACGTTTGGCTAGCCGCATTGCCCAGCGAAAGGCCAGCAGACCCAGGCCGAAGTAGAAAATGCCGCTGGCTAGAGCCATGGCCAAGCGCAGGGGATCCAGCCCTACCTCGCGCACCATTACGTCGCGTAACAGCCCCGCCCCCGCTGTCATGGGTAGCATCTGCCCCAGCCCCTTCAGGGATCCCGGCCATTCTTCCGTGGGAGCAGCCAACAGGAAAAGCAGGCCGAATTGGCTGATAATTAAAAGCTGCTGAATTCGCTTCCAAATCAGAGCGGCGGATCCCAGCAAAAACGAAAAACCGTAGGCCCCCAGCACCACGCTCACCAAAGGCAACACCAGAGCAGGGGGAAACCGCAACCGGCTGCCCGTCAGCAATAAGATGACGCCCAGAATGACGACGACAATGGAAAAGCGCAACACCAAGCTGGCACAAGCCCGTGCCAAGAAGAGAGTAGCTGCCGAAAATGGCGAGAGCAACACCTGCTCCAAGGTGCCTGTCTGGGCTTCCACCTGCAGGTTGAGGGCGATGTCGTTCACCACAAAAATGACCAGCGTCCAGAGCACATAGCCGATCACCACCGCATCCAACCGTTCGCCAAATTGGGAGGCAGGCCCTGCCACATATTGGGCGCCGGCAAAGAGGGCATAGAAGAAGAACGTGGTGATCAGGATCCCGCCCAGGGCCTCCGCCGGATAGCGAATGTACTGGATCCAGGCCCGCTTCAGTTCAGCCCAAAACAGGTGTATCACCGGCATCATCCTTGCCCCTCTCCCCTTTTCAACAACTCGAGGAAAATATGGGTGAGATCGGCTTCCTCTCGTTTGAGGCTGAGCAAGGGCAAAGGCTTCAAGATCTCCAGCACCTGATAGAGCATCTCTGGCGGGCCGCTGAACCGCACCCGATGGGATCCGAGAATCTCCACCCCTTGGCGGGCCAGTTGTTCAAACCTCCAGGGATCCAGCCCCTGTTCCAGCTCGATCCGGTAAGTACCGACGGCGCCGGCAAAGTGCCGGATCAACTCTCCCGTGGGGGCTTGGGCGATGATCACCCCTTGTCGAATAACGGCTACCTGATCCGAGAGCGCTTCCGCAATATCCAGTTGATGGGTGGTGAGCAAGATGGCTCGACCCGAAGCGGCAATTTGGCGGATCAGGGATTTCACCGCTTGCGCCGATTCCACATCCAACCCCAGGGTGGGCTCATCCAGCAGCAACAGGGCCGGTTGATGCAGGAGGGCGACGGCAATGGCCACCTTCTGCTGCATGCCCCGCGAAAGGGTTTGCACGGCAACATCCCGCTTTTCCCACAGGCCAAAGGTCTCCAGCAGCTCTAGCCCCCGTTGCCGAGCGGTTCTGGGGGATAGCCCCCGCAGCACACCGAAGTACTCCAGGTTCTGTAGGGGGGTCATCCGCCAGTAGAGGTTGCGATTGCCTTCCAGCACTGCCCCCACCTGGGCCAGGGCCCCCGGATCGGTATGGGGATCCCGTCCAAGAATGCGCACTGTGCCCGCGTCGGGTTGGATCAGCCCGGCAATGAGCTTGATGGTGGTGGTCTTGCCGGCCCCGTTGGGTCCCAGAAAAGCCAGGATCTCCCCTGCCGCCAGCGTCAGGGATACATCCACCACCGCCCGCACCTCCTTGCTCCCCTGCCGGTAGGTCTTCTGCAGGTGGTGGGCTTCTAGAACTTTACATGACGCGAACACGATGCAAACGCGAAGCCGATGCAAAAAGGAGCGCTGAAGAGAGGAGGGCCGGCCATTCCACTCTCTCACACCAGAGCATGGGCCCGCCTCGAGAGGGATCCGGCAAGATCTAGGGGGTCATTGGGATCCCAGCCTCCATCCGGCTCAGGGCCAAACTCATTTTGTCTAGCCACTGCAAAAGGTTCTCCAGTTGCTGCGCCGCCGGTACCATCCCCAGCCCTCGCACCGTCACCTTGCCCGGTTGGTAGACAAAGCGAGGCTGCAGGTGAGTGGGCAGAGCCTCTTTCAGGCGATTCCAAGCCGGCTCCTCCATGGGGGTTTCCAAAAGCACATGCTCTTTGGCCGGTTTGATGCGGGAAAAGCCCAGGGCTCGGGCCAGCACCTTCAGCTCCATTACCCGCAGCAGCTCCTGAGTGGGCTTGGGCAGGGGGCCAAAGCGGTCTTGCCATTCTTGGGCAATTTGCAACAGCTCGACCCGAGAGCCGGCAGCGGCCAGTTGTCGATAAGCCTGCATCTTTTGATCTTCGTCGGGAATATAGCTTTGCGGGATCATAGCGGTTACATTGAGGTCAATTTGTGTGTCCTCCACCTGTGGGATCTCCTGGCCGCGAATTTCTCGAATGGCTTCTTGCAGCATTTCCAGGTAAAGATCGAAGCCCACCGCATTGACTTGCCCGGATTGTTCCGTTCCCAGCAGGTTGCCAATGCCACGAATTTCCATATCCCGCATTGCCAACTGATAGCCGGATCCCAGTTGGGTAAATTCCTGAATGGCCTGTAGGCGTTTGCGGGCCTCCTCGCTGAGGATCCCGTCTTCTCGGTAAAACAGCCAAGCATGGGCTTGGATCCCAGCCCGGCCCACCCGCCCCCGCAGCTGGTATAGCTGAGCCAATCCAAACTCCTGAGCATTTTCAATCAAAATGGTGTTGACGCGGGGAATATCCAAACCGGATTCGATAATCGTCGTGCAGACCAGGATATCGATTTCCCCATTGTTAAAAGCCAGCATCGTTGCCTCTAGCTCCCCTTCCGGCATCTGCCCGTGGGCAATGGCAATGCGAGCACCGGGCACCCACTCCCGCAATTTGGCACTGGTTTCTTCGATGCCTTCAATGCGGTTGACGACATAGAAGACTTGACCGCCGCGATCCAACTCTTGGCGGATAGCCGTGCGGATGACTTCGGGGTTGTAGGGAGAAAGGTGAGTTTTGATAGGCCGGCGGGAAGGAGGCGGAGTTTGGATCAAGCTCATTTCCCGCAAACCCGACAAGGCCATATACAGAGTGCGGGGAATAGGGGTGGCGGTGAGGGTGAGTACATCCACCTGGGTTTTGAGAAGTTTGATTTTCTCTTTTTGGTTGACGCCAAAGCGCTGCTCTTCGTCAATAACCAAAAGGCCTAAATCCCGAAATTGCACATCCTTGCCCAAAAGCTGGTGGGTGCCCACCACAACATCCAGTTCGCCACTCTTGAGACGGGATAGGATTTCTTTTTTCTCCTCCGAGGTGCGGAAGCGGTTGAGCAAGCCCACTTGAATAGGATAGGGAGCAAAGCGCTCTTTGAGGGTGTGGTAGTGCTGCTGGGTAAGAATGGTGGTTGGCGCCAGGAGAGCTACTTGCTTGCCGGCGGTTACGGCTTTGAAAATGGCACGGATTGCCACCTCTGTTTTGCCAAAGCCCACGTCCCCACACAGCAGCCGATCCATAGGGCGTGGAGATTCCATATCCCGCTTGATCTCCTGGACAGCTCGGAGTTGATCCGGCGTCAGGGGATAGGGGAAAGAATCTTCCAGCTCCTGTTGCCAAGGAGAATCGGGCGGGAAGGCATAGCCCTCCTGTTCGGCGCGTTTGGCATAGAGCTGCAGCAGGTCAAAGGCCACTTTTCGCAGGCTCTTTTTCACCTTCTGTTTGGTCTTTTCCCAGGTGCTGCCGGACATCTTGTGCAGGGCAGGTGGTCCATCCCCGCTGGCGCGGTAGCGGGAAAGGGAGTTGACCTGGTCGGCAGCCACCCGCAACAGGCCATCGCTGTATTGAATAACCAGGTACTCGCGGGTTTCGCCCCCAATGGTGAGGCTTTCTAAGCGCAGAAACTGGCCAATGCCATGCGCCTTGTGAACGACAAAATCCCCTGGCTTGAGCAGGTTGGGATCCACCTGGCGAGAGCTGGCCTGGCGGCGCTTGCGCACATAAGTAGGGGTGGCCAGGCTGTGCTGGCCGAAAAACTCGCGGTCGGTGAGCACCACCCACCCCAAGGTGGGCAGGAGAACCCCCTCCAGCTCGGCCAGGCCGGAATACTTGAGGGCCACTGGGGTGTAGGACTGCAGCTGGCGCTCGATGGCCGGGAAGTCTTTGGGATTGGGCACGTACTGGGCGGGGCAGTCGTGTTCCTGCAGCAGAGCTACAGTGCGGGAGGGCTGGGCAGAGAGGATCCACACCTGCAACTGCTGCTTGCGGTACTCGCGCAGGGTTTTGGCCAGGGATCCAAACTGGTGGGGAGCAGTAGGCACAGGCCGGCTTTTTAGGTCAAGGGCAGCTTCGGCTTCGCCAGCAGGGGCAAAGGTGCGGGCCAACAGGCAGGGGAAGGGATCCCAGTCGGGAGCCTTGAGATCAAAGGGGCGGTGGAAAGGCACCAGAGCTGGCTCGCTGGCCCGGGCCAGCTGCCACTGCTCCTGGGCGTGGCTTAGCCACTGCCGGCTGTGGGCTTGGCACTGCTCCGGCTCGTCGATCAGGATCAAAGCCTCGGGATCCAGATAGCTCAGCAGGTTGGCTGGCGGATCGTAGAGTAGGCCGAGAAAACGGCGCAAGCCTTCCGGAGGAGTCGGCGACTGCTCCAACTGCTGCCGCAGGGTTGGGGAGAGCCAATCCGCCTTTTCCTGCAGAGCGGGCCAGAGGATAGGCCCATAGCCGGTGGGAGTAAGCCAAACGTGGGGGATCCCATCTTGGGAGCGCTGGCTCACCGGGTCAAACTCCCGCAGCCGCTCCAGCTCGTTGCCAAACCACTCTAGGCGCACCGGCCACTCGCAGGCCACTGGGAAAACGTCGAGAATGTCGCCCCTTTGGCTCCACTGCCCCTCGCTTTCCACCAGACTCACCCGCTGGTAGCCCAGACGGGTCAACTGCTGCCCCAACTGCTGCGGCGACATCTCCAAGCCGGGTTCCAGCTGGAGACAAAAGGCCCGCAACACCTCTGGGGGAGGGAGGTGGGGTTGGAGGGCCCGCTCTGTCGCCACAATGGCCATGCCCTTCTTCCCCTGGAGGCAATCGGCCAGCACCTGAAACTGGCCCCACACCAGCTCCGGTTCCAGGTCAAAAGGTTCGTAGGGGGAAGCCTCTGAAGTAGGGTAGAGCTGCACACTCTCCCAGCCCATGCCCTCCAATTGCGCTGTCCACCGGCCCGCTTCTTCCAGCGTGGCAGTGACCACCAGCAGGGATCTTCCCTCCTGCTGGGCCAAAGCCGAGGCGATCAACCCCTTGGCAATCCGCCCTGCCCCCTGCAGATTTGCCCGTCGCTGCGATCTCAAGCAGGCGGCCAGCTCTTGAATCAAGCCGGACTGGCCTAGAAAGCGCACCAGCGGAATAAACGACATCTTCCACCCCACACTGCAAACTGCGATCCCAACAAGCAGGGATCCCAATTCTGGCAGGCTCCGGGGACAATCAGCAGCCGTCTGCCGGCTCTGTAAACCGGAAGTCCTCCCTTGCTGGGAATTGCTCCTCGATCTATTGGGACAACAGTTTTGTTGTTTAAAGACGAAGAAAACCAGAACCCTATGTCAATGGCCTGCCAGTTTTTGGCCGCTAGGTTCACGGAGGGCTTTTTGCTTTGTAGTCCAAATTACAAAAAAAGGTCTATATCTCACAGAATCCTAAAATTAACCTTTAGAGTCGGACGGCTTGTCGATTGTCTTAGCCAAGATTCGATGTTAGAAGGAACCACAAAGCGCGGCTTTCCCGGCCTCATCTGATGTCTGCCAGTCAGCAAGATGTTTTTCATACAAGAGATGTAGCTGTATCAATTGCAGCAGATGTTGTCGGAAAAAGCTGCATGAATCAATCCACCTAAACTTGGTACAAATTATGTTTCTAGACACCGTCGCGCTTTCTCGGCTACAATTTGCCCTCACGGCTATTTTTCACATGTTGTGGCCGGTCTTAACAACAGGAATGGCCATTTATCTTGTTGTGATTGAGGGGCTTTGGCTGAAAACCCGCAACTTAGATTACTACCGCCACGCCCGTTTCTGGTCAAAACTCTATGTGTTGAACTTCGGTATTGGCGTGGCCTCAGGCTTGCCGATGGCTTTTCAGTTTGGCATGAACTGGGCACCTTTTTCCGAAGCAGTGGGGGACTTTTTTGGAACCATCCTGGGGTTTGAAGGCACAATGGCCTTCATGCTGGAGGCCAGCTTTCTGGGGATCATGCTGTTCGGCTGGGAGCGCGTCCCGCCGGTGATTCACTGGATCTCGACGATCCTGGTGGCCTTTGGCGCCAACTTATCCACCTTTTGGATCCTGACGGCCAACTCTTGGCTGCAGACGCCGGCAGGTGGCGTGTTCGTCGATGGGAAATTTGTGGTGCGGGACTACCTGCAAGCTATTGTCAACCCCTTCATGGTCAACAGCTTTCTGCACATGTTTTTTGCCACCTTGGAAACCTCTTTGTTTGTTATCGGTGGCATCAGTGCCTGGTACATTCTCAAGCGGCGGCACAGCGAGTTCTTCTCCCGCTCCCTCAAAGTGGTCTTGGCAATGACCCTGGTGGTCGCCCCTTTGCAGGTGTTCGTCGGCCATCTGAGCGCGGAGCAAGTCTATCGCTATCAGCCGGCCAAACTGGCAGCTATGGAGGCCCAGTGGGAGACGATCCCCGCCGGTGAGCGGGCGGACTGGAGCCTGTTGGCCTTGCCCAACGACCGTGAAGAGCGCAACGAGTGGGAGGTGAAGATCCCTGGCGCGCTGGGCTATCTGCTGGAGTTCAAACCCAGGCTGGATCGACCCATTCAAGGGCTCAAAAGCTGGGATCCCCAAAATCGTCCCCACATGGTTGGCCTCATCTACTACTCCTTTAGGACAATGGTGGCCATTGGCCTCCTTCTAGCCGGGCTTGTCGGAGTTACCCTTGTGCAATGGCTGAGGGGCAAGCTCTCAGTGGAGGCCCTTTCTCAGCAAAAGTGGCTGATGAGAGCTTGGATCTTCGCAGCACCCCTGGGATACATCGCCGTTGAAACCGGTTGGATCGTCCGCTGTGTGGGTCGGCAGCCCTGGATTGTGTATGGACAACTGCGCACGGTGGAATCGGTTTCGCCCCTGCCGGCAGGAGAAGTGCTGTTTTCTCTGGTTGGCCTGACCGCGTTGTACACTGTGTTCTTCGTTGCCGCTCTCTACTTTGGCAGCCGCATCATCCGCGAAGGGCCAAACCTGGAGTTGCCCGCCCCTGTCCCGGCAACGCAGCCGGTGATCGTGGTCGAGCCTGCCCGCCACGAGCCAGATCGCCGTCCTGCAGAAGCTCGGTAGCAGCAGTTTGGTAGCCATCTAACTGGTGACTCCAAGTAGCAACAGGGCAACGTAGCAGGCCCATTCCCCACAGCAGTGAAACCCTTCGCTACGTCAACTCCCAACTTCCCTTCCCTAGAGGGAGAGGGACTGGGGATCGCCATCGGGAACTGTCTCGCACTGGTCAGAAATACTCAAAGCAGAGGGAACAGCGATGGAATCTTTTGAGCCTTTACAGCGGTTTCTGCCCCAGGTTTGGTTTTTTATCCTGGGCCTATTCCTATTTCTCTACGTTCTGCTGGACGGGTTTGATCTGGGAGTTGGTATCCTCTCCCTGACGGCCTCCAGCGAGACGCGGCGCAGCATTCTCATGACCAGCTTGGGCAATGTTTGGGATGCCAACGAGACGTGGCTGGTGTTGATGGGGGGATCCCTATTTGGATCTTTTCCTCTCGCCTACGCCACCATTCTCAATGCCCTCTACATACCCTTGGTGATCATGGTGGTGGGCCTGATCTTGCGGGCCGTTTCCTTCGAGTTTCGGGAAAACGCCGACAACAAGTTGGTGTGGAACCTGGCCTTTGGAGTGGGCAGCTTTTTGGCAGCCTTGGGCCAGGGATTTGCCTTGGGCAGCGTCTTCGAAGGGATCCGCGTGGACGAAGCCGGCCACTTTGCCGGCAGCCCCTGGGATTGGCTGACCTGGCGCACGCTGTTGGTGGCTCTTACTTTGATCCAGGGCTATGTGTTAATCGGCTCAGCCTACCTAATCGTTAAGACCACCGGCGAGCTTCAGGAAACCTACTACAAGACGGCAACCATCGCCACCTGGACAACTTTACTGGGGGCAGTGTTTATCACCATCAGCACTCCTATCATGTCCGAGCAGGCGCGTGCTCAGCTTTTCTCGCCCCCTCTTTTCTACATCTTTGCTGCCATCCCAGTTCTGGGACTTTTGTTGGTGGCGTTGTTGCTGCGCAGCCTGCGCCGGCGGGAAGAAAATAGCGTTTTGGTTTACACTTTTTTGATCTTTGCGCTTTCTTTTATCGGCTTGGGGTTCATGGTCTTCCCCAACATCATCCCCCCCAGCGTCACCATCTACGAAGCGGCGGCCTCCCCCAGCTCCCTGGTGTTTATGCTCACCTTTATTGGCTTTCTGATCCCGGTTATCTTGTCCTACAACATCTACAACTACGTGGTGTTCCGGGGCAAGATCGTGGTGCAGGAAGTGGCGGCGGAAGAGGCCAAAGTTCCAGAGGCAGTTTAAGCTGGCCTGAGGATGCAGCAATAACCCCGCCCGGTGATGGGCGGGGCAATTTTTTAGGTGCAATCGAACGTCTACAGAGAAAAGCTCTCACTCTCTCTTGAGCCATTGCCGGATCTGCTCGGCAGCTACATCGCGACCTCCCAACCCAAAAGCCAACGCCACCGCCACGGCAATCGCCCCCAGAACCAGACCAAAAGCCAACACCACAATGTCGGTGGCCACGCCCATCTGCTGCAGGGCCATGGCGCCAACAAAAACCAAGATAGCCACCCGCGCCGCCTGGGCCAGTACCCCTGAGGAAGGGCTACCCAAGCTCTTGATCATAGAGTGGGCCAAATTGGCCAAATAAAGACCGATCCCAAACACCAGGGCGCCGATGAGCACCCGACCGGAAATCAGCAACAGCCCCTGCACAATGTCGGTTAGGGCGGCAAACTGCAGCAACTCCACTGCCGGCACCGCCCCAAACAAGACCACGCCTACCCAGACCACCAAGCCGGCGATCTCGGAGGGAGTGCGACGTTTGGCAGCGGGATCCCCTTCAGGCTCAGGAGCAGCGGCCAGGGGCAAGCCCAGCCCCGCGACCAGACGGTCAAAACCCACCGCCTGCAGCAACTGGGTTACCAAGCTGGCCAAAAATTGCCCCAGCAAGTAAAAGACGGCCAGGATCAAAGCGGATCCCGCGATCAAGGGAATGGCCCGCAACACCTGCTCCAGCATCGCCACCGCCGGATCGGAGATGGCCCGAATTTCCAAGGCATTCAGCGCCGCAATCACCGCCGGGATCAACACCAAGACATACACCACCGTCCCGACGATCTGGGCCAACTGGGGAACGCCAAAGCGTGCCCCCAACCGATTTGCCCCTGCTGCCACCAACAAATTGGAGACGATCCCACGCACGATGCGGGCCAAAAACCAGCCCACTGCACCGATGATCAGCGCTCCCAAAATCCGCGGCACCATCGACAGCAACTGATCCAGCAGGTTTTGCACCGGCTGCAGCGGCCCCTGCAGGTTCAGGGTATCCAGGATGATCGGCAAAAAGAACAGCAGAATCAGCCAGTAAAGGGCATTGCCCAAAGTTTCATTCAGCAGGAAAGGGGTGACCTCTGTACCTCCCTCTTGGCCGGTTGGGGTTCCTTCTGCACCTGCCTCACCGGCAGTGCTTTCCTGTTGCAGAGGCCGGGCCAACTGCTCATCGAGGTTGAAACGCCGCAGCCCCTGGATGACCGCCAGCCGAGCAACAGTGGCCACCACCCAGCCCACAGCCAGCAGCACCAGCGCCCCACCCACCCGTGGCAGATAAACGAAGATTTCCCCCAAAAACCTGTTGAGCGGATCGGAGACAGCTTGAAGCTGCAGGGCATTCAGTACCGCCACCAACACAAAAGCAAGAATCACCCAGTAGACGGCAGCGGCCACCCAGCGCTCCGTTTGGGGCAGCTTCTCGCCGGGCTTTTGGCCCAAAACCCAAGCAGCCAAGCGATTGTCCAGTTGCGTCCTTTTGAGCAGTCCTCTAACGCCGAAGGCTACTGCCGTGGCCACTATCCAACCCAGAATTAAGATGGCAATCGCCGCAAGGAGATTGGGCATAAAATCGATAAGCCTAGACCAAAGACTGACGACAAAAGAGATGGCCTCATCTCCAATGGTGTTTCCAGAGGTGTCCATAATGATCCTCACAGCTTGAAAATGCTCAGGATGGACAGATAACAAGTGTAGGTTAACCTGAAGTGTTTTTTCAGGCAAGTTGGCCAAAGGGGGAATATGATATGAAAAATATATATTGAGGCAGAAATATCGGATCTCGAAATAAAACTTCACATTCTATTAACCCAAGGGCTCCAGCCATCAGTCAAAGCTCCGATGGGCCATCGAACGGCAAGGATCGAATTCAAGTTGTTGATACCGCAGATTATAGCTTTTCCCCACCGAGCAGGAGCTTTGTAGATTAAGTCAGGATCTCTGTTGTGCGATGGATGCAGCTGCATTGGCTAGAGTCAGTGTTGCTGGGAGGAACTGTAGCGGGCAGTTTGCATCCACAGAATGAGAGCATTTTGATGACCTATATAAAGAATCAAACGGGCAATCGACACTCGGTCAATGGGTTGGATCCCCTGTAGCCTTGATATGCTTAGCCTATTGGCTTGCTCACTGTCTGGCCTAAGGTGTATCCCGAAATACGTTTGCAGTTCTTCAATTTACAATTGACGCTTTTCTAAATCGGTTTCTTCCAATACACCAGCGCATCTTCTCCGTTGTAATACCCCTTGCGACGTCCCAGCCGTTGAAACCCTGCCGATTCGTACAGGCGGATTGCCGCTTGATTGGAAGCCTTTACCTCCAGAGTGGCCCAGCGGCAGCCTGCTGCTCTCGCTTGGTTCAGCAGTTCTTCCAGAATCCGCCGGCCCAAGCCCTGTTGCCGGTGCTCGGGATCCACCGCCAAGGAGATGATATGCGCTTCTTCTTCAATGCGCCAGAGAATGCCGAAGCCCACCAGCTCTTTTGTCGTCTGCGTCGGCGAAGTGGGGCCTGGAGAGGGAAGGGGAAACTCGGCTCGGCCCGAGCCACACGGGGCGCCAACGGCAGCGGGTTCCGCCACTACCCCAATCACCGTGCTTGTGGGTCGTTCCAGCTCCGCTCGATATCCCTGTTCTCCCCAGTATCCTCCGTAACACCGCCGATCCAGCTCCAGCAGTTGGGGCAGGGCAGTGATGTCCAACAGCTGCAGCCGATAACTCGTACCGCTCATGGTGGCCTAGTCTCGCAATTCGCAGAATTCCGCCAACAACAACTGCCCCAAGGGATCGTCATCGGGAGCCGCGTAGGGCAAGGCTCTGCGGCTGATGCTCAAGATTTTGCCCCCCGATTGGGGATGGTGCTCCGCACCGCTTTCGCGAACAGGCTTGAGTTCGTAGTCGATCCCTTCGGTGAAGCCGGCTTCCTGTAGGTAGTCTTGGGCGGCTTTGAGGATCCCTTCTCGCAGTTGCGCTTTGACCGCAGGGGCCATGAGGTGGCGAACAAACCACTGGGCGCTGGCGGGATCCACCTCGGCCAGGTATTGGAGGGCAGGGGTCAACACAGCAGGGCGCTCTTGAGGGGACAAGCCGTTCACCTGCTGAGCTACCGCGGGCACATCCCGCCGTTGCATCGCCTGGATCAGGGCTTGTGTGGCTGGAGAAAATGAGGGATCCGACACTTGGCTCATGGCTGGGGGTACCAGAGGGATTCGAGGGTGCGAACAATGGTCTCTGCTTGCTGTAGGGAAGAAGCGGTCGGCAGACAGACGGTCACATGGCCCAGTTTCCGCCCTGGGCGGGCAGGGGTTTTGTGGTACCAATGCACCGTGGCATTGGGGAGCTGGGCCAGGCACTGCCGCTTTTCTGCGTAATCGCCAGTGGAATGCTCATAGCCCAAGAGGTTCACCATCACTGCCCCCCCACACTTGAGGGAGGGATCCCCCAAAGGCAGGCCGAGGATGGCCCGCAGGTGTTGCTCGAATTGTGAGGTGTGGCAGGCTTCCAGGGTGTAGTGGCCGGAATTGTGGACCCGCGGCGAGATTTCGTTGATCCAGATCCCGGCCTTGGGGTGGGGCGGCGGCACCCAGAACAGCTCGATGCCAAACACGCCAACTGCACCCAATTTTTCCATCAGATCGGCTGCCAAGCGCCGGATCTCGGCCTCGGTGGTTGGGGGGATGCGGGCAGGCACCAGGACATGGCGGCAGATTTGCTCAATCTGCACAGTTTCCACCACCGGATAAACCCGGATCTCTCCCTTCAGCCCCCGCGCCACCATCACCGCAAGCTCCCGCTCGAACGGGATCCATTCCTCCAGCAATAGCGGGATCCCCTCAGATTGGCTAAGGGCCTGCTGCAAAGCCGCTCGCTCGTGCAAGATGCGGGTGCCCTGCCCATCGTAGCCCTGCCGCCGTCGCTTGAGCACCACCGGAAAGCCCAGTCCAGCCAGGTCTGCCGAATCCAACACCGCCTCCAGCGGAAAAAAAGTCGGCACCGGCAACCCCAACCGCGCCAGGAACTGCCGTTGGTGCAACTTGTCCAGCAGCGGCTCTAGCGTGCTGAGGCTGGGACGAAAGCGGGATCCCTCCGGATCCAGTTTTTTCAGCTCCGGCAGAGGGATAAACTCGTTTTCAAAAGTAACCACCGGGCAGCGCTCCAACAACTGGGCCGTGGCCTGGCTGTCGGCTGTGGATCCCCAAACCACCCCATCGGCCACTGCCACCGCCGGATCGGTGGGAGCAGCAGCCTGCACCACCAGCGGGATCCCCATCTGGCGAGCTGCCAAGGCCAACATCTGCGCCAACTGCCCGCCGCCAATCACCCCCACAGGTTGGGATCTCTGGTCTTTTGAGGATACCTGGGTTTCCACAGCCGTACCGTTATACTGGGTGGTGGGCCGCTGTCCATTGCTTCTTGGATCCAGAACCCCATTATGGAACCCCTTGCCCTCCAGCGCTAGGAGAAAAACGGTGGAACCCTCTCAACCGTCTGAGCCCAGAGCTTTGATTAACCGGGCTTTGGCAGATAAGGTCTTAACTCGCGCTGAACAACAGCAGATCCTCAATGCCGTCATGGCCGATCAAGAAATTTCCCCAGAAGAGCATGACTCTAGTCAATAATAAGCTCAACTATACTGAAAATAATGTATAATATGTTCAGTACGGATTACT
>NZ_JANSIF010000073.1:0-13006 GCF_047461935.1 Synechococcus sp. R55.4
GATGTTCAAGTATTTTATTGACGACCCTGATTTAGAGCATCTCATTATTGATTCAACCATGGTTCGAGCGCACTCCTATGCTGCTGGAAAAAAGGGGAGCAAGCTTTGGGGAGAAGCCGGGGGGATACAGCACTAAGATTCATGTGAGTGTAGATAGGTTGGGAAATCCGCTGGAATTGAGGATAACTGGCGGAGAAAGGAACGATATTACTCAAGGGGAAGAATTGATAGAGGTCTGGCAGAGAGAGGATACCAATAAGTTGATTGAGAAGATAGGGGAAGCTCAAGCGGTTATTCCGCCTAAAAGAAATAGAAAGATGCAGCGGCATTATGACAATAAAGAAAGGCATTTAATCGAATGCTTTTTTCAAAAGTTAAAGCAGTACCGGCATCTATTTTCCCGTTTTGACAAATTGGCAAGAAACTTCTTGAGTTTTCTCTATCTCGTCAGTGCTCTCTTTTGGCTCAAATAAAAGATCAACACAACCTAGTTTGAATCGAAATGACTATGACGACAAAAAGTTGAACCACGCACCTCTGTATGGAAGGGCTCCCCTTCCTGGGGAAAGTCCTCGCGGAAATGGGCTCCTCGGCTTTCTTCCCGCAGCAGCGCCCCCTGCGCTACAAGACGGGCGAGCAAAAGCAGACTGCCTGCCTCAGCCTCTTCCCGGCTGGCCCAAGGCTTTTCCTGCAGGGGAAGTTCCTTGACAAAGGCCAGAAAAGCCCGCAGCCGTGTTCCCTCGCGCACAACGCCCAAAGCTTCCCCAACTCGCTGCCTCAGAGCCGGCACGATGGAGGGAGATGCCGCCAGAACGGGTAGCCTTTGCAGTCGCCGGGCGAAGCTCACCTCTCCCAAGTCTTGCAAGGCAGCCAAAGCAGCCCGCTTGCCCATAACCAGCCCCTCCAAGAGACTATTGGAAGCCAAACGATTGGCCCCGTGTAGCCCCGTGGAAGCCACCTCCCCGGCAGCATAAAGGCCCGGCAGTCCGGTGAAGCCGAAAGTGTCCGTTCGGATCCCACCCATCACGTAGTGAGCGGCGGGAACAACCGGCAGCAGATCCTTGGTGGGATCCAACCCCAAGGCGCGGGCAGAAGCAACAACGGTGGGAAAACGCTCCTCCAGATGTTCGACGACCCGCAGATCCAGGTAGGTTCCCCCTGTCTGCTGCCGCTCCCAGAAAACGGCTCGAGCTACCACATCCCGCGGCGCCAGCTCTCCCCGCTCCGCATACCGAGGCATGAAACGCTCCCCCAAGGCGTTGAGGAGAACAGCCCCTTCTCCTCTTACTGCCTCGCTCACCAGCGCTCCATTGGGCAAGGCCGTGGGGTGAAATTGCACAAACTCCAGATCCCTGAGAGTGGCCCCTGCCCGCCAGGCCAGCACCATCCCATCGCCGGTAGCTCCCGAGGGAGCTGTCGAGACGGGGAAGAGGCTGCCAAATCCTCCCGTAGCCAGGAGAACTGCCCCGGCCCTCACCTCCACCGGCCCTTCAGGGCCAAGAAGCAAGGCCCCCCCTACCCTGTCCCCCGCCAGCAAAAGGCTTAGGGCTGTGTAGCCCTGCAAAGGCAGCCTGTTGAGGCGAGCCAGCAAACCTCTCAGAAGCCACAGTCCGCTCCGATCCCCCCCCAGATGGCGAACCCGCGCTTGGGAGTGGCCCCCTTCCCGGACAGGTTGGGGATGGAAAGGAAGGCCCCAGCGTAAAAGCCTCTCCAGGTGCAAGGGTGCTTCCTCCACAATGGAGCGAGCCACCTTTTCTTCCACCAGGCCGCGGCCCGCTTGCAAGGTGTCTTGGATATGGGCTTCTACGTCCGCCTCATCCACAGGAAAAGCCACCCCACCCTGCGCCCAAGGGGTAGAGCCAGAGGGAAGGGGATCCTTGCTTACCACCAAGGTTGTCGCCCCCTGGGCTTCGGCCCACAGGGCTGCGTACACCCCCGCCACCCCCGCTCCCAGGATCAGCAGATCAGTTTGCCATCGCACTAGCGGTGCGATTTCCCTGCCGTAGGCATAGCACTCTTGCAGCAGCGCCACGTAGTCCTTGCGCTCCAATTTAAGCCCCGGCGGGCACTGCCAGCATGGCCAGGATGGAACGGCGAGCCTTCTCAGCCACCTCCTGGGGCACCTGGATCACGTAGCGCATCTCCTGCAGGGAGCGGTAAATCTTTTCCAAGGTAATCTTCTTCATGTACTCGCAGACGGCTTCTGCCTTGACAGGGATGAACGTTTTGTCTGGAGCTTCTTTCTTGAGCCGGTGAAGAATGCCCACCTCGGTGGCCACCACAAACTCGCGGCTTTCTGAAGCTTTGGCGTAGCGCACCATGCCCTCGGTGGAGAGCAGCTTGGCATCCGGTTTGAGGAAGAGACAGCTAGAGCCGCAACTGCACTCCGGGTGAATGAGGAACTCTGCTCCAGGGTGCTCTTCCACCATCGCCTTGAGGTGCTCTTCCCGGATGCCAACGTGCACGTGGCACTCTCCCGGAAAGAGATCCAGCTCCCTTCCGGTTACTTGAGCAACGTGGGCTCCCAGAAACATATCCGGCACGAAGAAGATGGGGCGATCCGGGGGCAGGCTGGCCACCACTTGAACTGCGTTGGCGCTGGTTACGCAGACATCTGCCAGAGCCTTGATCTCGGCAGCGGTGTTGACGTAGGCCACCACCAGGCCCTCAGGGCAGGCTGCCTTCCACCGCAGCACATCTTGCGGGCGAATGCTATCGGCCAAGGAACAGCCCGCCTCCAGATCCGGCAGCAGCACCGTCTTTTCCGGGTTAAGGATGGCAGCCGTCTCCGCCATAAAATGCACGCCCGCAAAGACAATCACCTGGGCGCTCGTCTTTTGAGCCTCCCGAGCCAGTCCTAAGGAGTCTCCCACAAAGTCCGCCACCTCTTGAACTTCGGGGAGCTGATACGAATGCGCGAGGATAACTGCCTGCCTTTCCTGTTTGAGCCGGGCAATCTCCTGGACGGTCACGTCAGCGTTGCGTAGCAATAGAGTTTCTCCTTATCATTCTCGACTTCTTGTCGCGACAGCGTTGCGTAGCAATAACGGCTTTGTTCCTCTGTAAGCTGGACGCGATCTGAGGACTTTGTCCCGCTAATGCGTTTGCAGGAGCAGCGCGCAGCGATAGCAGAAAGCGTATCTCCTGCAGTTGGCTGACTCTGCTTTAGCCAAGACGCTCGGAGAAGCCTTTCGCGGCGCTCGGTTGAGCTGGAGCTGGGCCTAGGTTGTTTTCCCAAAGTAGCATCGGTTGCGACGGCGTTGCGCAGCAGTAAAACAGCATCTAGCGAGGACTTGGCTCAGGTTGACATTCCCCCCTGCATAAAGGCAGGGGATTCTTTCAAGCACTCCGCGCCGTCATAGGCGTTCGCGAAAGCGTCGTGTAGCAATGAAGCAGAGGCCGTCCCAGGGGGCGGGGCTTGTTCGCTTTAGCAGCGCGGAGCGCTAAACCCGGTTTTCTTGGTCAGGCAGTGTAGTAGGCCGTGCCTTTGTTGACGAAGTCCAGCGTATAGGCAGCCCGGTAGTTGATGGTTGGCTCAAACACGCCGGCCACTGTCATGCTGTCGAAGAAGTCTTGCCAGCGTTTGTCGGTCATGGCGCCAATGCCTTTTTCCAGCGCATCGCCGGACAAGATGATGCCGTACTCCTGCAGTTTCTCGAAGCTATAGGCCAACTGGGCATCGGTCATTTCCGGGTTGTCCTGCTTGATCAAGCGATAGGCCGGACGGGGATCCTCCAAGAAGCTGTACCAGCCCTTAATCGAGGCATCCACGAATCGCTCCACCAAGTCGGGCTTGGTTTTCACCAGTTGGCGACGGGTTTCGATGGTGGTGGCATAGGGTTTGTAGCCCAAATCCGCCAGGAGGAAGACCACCGGCTCAAATCCCCCTTCCCGTTGGATGGCAAAAGGCTCAGACGTCAGATAGCCTTGCTGAGCTGAGCTGGGATCCGCCAAAAAGGGGCCGGGGTTGAAGTTATAGGGGCGAACTTGGTCGTCGGTGAAGCCAAAGCGGGCCTTTAGGTAGGGCCAGTAGGTGGCAAGCCCCCCTTTCGAGACAAAGATAGGCCGGCCCTTGAGCTCTTCAAAGCGCTGGGTGCCGGGGTGGGTCATGATGATCTGCGGGTCTTTTTGAAAAATGGCCGCCACGCACACCAAGGGGATCCCTTCTCGCACAGCATTGATCACCCCTGTGCTTCCCCCCATGGCAAACTCGGCAGCTCCACCGGCCAAAACTTGGGTGATGTTGATGCCGGGGCCACCCATCTTGATGGTTACATCCAGGCCATGCTCGCGGTAGATGCCGGTCGCCACCGCCTGATAGAAGCCGCCATGTTCCGCCTGAGCATACCAGTTGGTAGCATAGGAAACGCGATCCAGGCCGGATCCCTGAGCCACGATCAGGGTGGGAGAGGGTTTGCGCTGAGCTTGGGCGCCCCCTGCCGCCAGCAGACCGCCCCCAAGGGCTGCGGCTCCCACTTTGAGAAGCTGACGGCGGCTCAGAGCCTTGGTGTTCGAGTCAGAGGGTTGAGACGAAGCCATAATCCATTCTCCCTAAGCTAATCCTTGCAAGGTGTGAGGGGGCCAAAGATGCAGGTACAGCCTATTGAGGGGCTACGGATACGGTTGTAAACCTACTTGTTCTAAACCTCATCGGAGTCAAGCCTCAGAAACACGATGTTTTGTATCCCTTAAGTTTTGTATCCCTTAATTTGTGAACAGGCTGTAACTTGCGACACCCCATTAAGCCAGAAACCCTTGGGCAGAGCGGTATCTCCGGCTACCGGCACTTGCAGACGAGAGCCATTGGCGTTCGGTTCCATCGGCGGGAGGCCAAGCTGCCCTGGGGCCAGCACCTCAGTTCGCAAATGGCAAGAGGAACAAAACCCGAAACCAGCCTTGCCCTGGTCTATCCCAAACCTGTAGCCACCGAACATGACCGGCGCTCGAAGTAACCTGCAGATCTCATTCTGCCGCAATCTTGCTGGGTCAAAGAGCCCCACCCCTTGAGCATTTGCCGGAGCTGTTGGCAATTTATCCCCGGTCGGGATGGAGTTGCGGCCAATTGGAGAGCTTGCTTTCTAGAGCTTGCTTTCTGCTAAGGCAACCCGCTATGCTACCGCCCAGATTGAGGCATTCTCCCGTGGCAAGTCAGCAGCTTCGTGTCTATGTCCCCCCTCACCCGCTCATTAAGCACTGGCTAACCGTGGCTCGGGATGCGGAGACGCCCATGCCCCTGTTTCGCACGGCCATGTCGGAGCTGGGCCGCTGGCTAACCTATGAGGCGATGCGGGAGTGGATCCCCACCCAAACCGTTCAGGTGCAAACCCCTTTGGAACCCGTTGCCGCGGAGGTCATCGCGCCGGATACCCTGCTGGGCATTGTGCCTGTATTGCGGGCTGGCTTGGCGATGCTGGAAGGCTGTCAGGCCCTTTTGCCCCAGGCGCGGATCTTTCACATTGGCATGGTGCGGGATGAGGAAACGCTGCAGGCCAGTTGCTACCTCAATCGCCTTCCAGAGCGGATCCCTGAGCAGATGCGCATTCTCATTCCCGAGCCGATGTTGGCCACCGGGGGCACGCTGCTGTGGGTTTTGGATGAGCTGAAAAAGCGGGGGGCGGATCCCAGCTTGGTCCGGATTGTCTGCGCATTGGCAGCGCCCCCAGGGTTACAGCGGTTGGGATCCCACTACCCGATGGTGCAAATTTTCTGCGCCATGATCGACGAGCGGCTGAACGATCGAGGGTTCATTTTGCCCGGGCTGGGGGATGCAGGGGATCGTGCCTTTGGCACAGAAAACTAGCCACTGACCCACTCAATCTGTCTGTCTTCTCTGCTGCTGGTTTTTGAGCCAAGATCTTCGGCGACACACGCATTCTGTAGTGCTCAATCGAGCTTTTACCACTTCTGGCGCACGGATTGCCCATTCACCCAGATGCTTTGAGGGAGAGCATTTGAGGCTAACCCCCCTCAGATTGGTCAAGCTATTGGATCATGGGTAATGTTGGCCGCTTCAGGGATCCCGGTCGCGCTACTTGCAATTCTGACGGGGCCAGCACCTTTTCCCTTCCTGCGCCTATGCGACTTGTCCTTACCAGTTTGGATGGCAGCTTGCTGGATCTGGAGTCCAACAGCTATGGTGCTGCCCGACAAGCCTTGGCTGCCCTAGAGCGCCGCTCCATTCCCTTGGTGCTCTACAGCCTGCGCACCCGTGCTCAACTGGAGCAGGTGCGGCGGCAGTTACGCCTGGAGCATCCGTTCATCTGCGAGGATGGATCCGCCGTTTACGTGCCTGAGCATTACTTCCCGGCGGGCATTCTGGATGAGCAGTGGCAACACCGACCGCCCTACTACGTGTATGCCTTGGGTCTGCCCTATTCTCGCCTGCGCAGCATCTTGCAACAGGTGCGCCAAGATTTCCACTTGGACTTGATCGGGTTTGGGGATTGGACTGCCTCTGAACTGGCCGCTGCCACCGGGATCCCTTTGGAAGAGGCGGAGCGGGCGCAGCAGCGAGAGTACAGCGAGATTTTCAGCTATTCCGGGGATCCCGAAACCCTACGGGAAGCTTTTGCCCAACAAGAGGCCAACCTCACCCAACATCTGCTGCGGGTGCGTCAGCTCCACTTCTCCAGCCTGCCGCAATGGTATCTGACCGGATGGATACGGCCAACGATGGCCGCAGAACCCAATTTCTCGCCGGGGGAGCAGGCGGTGCGGCGGCTGCTGGATTGCTATCAACGGCATTTGGGCCCTATCAAGGCTTTGGGCATTGGTTGTTCCCCGCCCGATGTGGCCTTTTTGCGGTGGACGGAGCAAAAAGTGGTGCTTCCCAGCCCAATTGCGGATAGCCTCTGGAGTGAGGCCCTGCCCCAATGGCAATTGGCTCAGCTCCCCGGCCCAGAGGGGTGGAATGAAGTGGTGTTGATGTGGTTGGAGGAAACAGATCATGGTGATGAATAAGCAGCAGAGCGGTTGTCAGGCTGTCCCCCTGGGCTTGAGAACGGCGGGATGCTTGCTGAGTTTGGCGATGGCCATGCCCGCCTACGCACAACCGCCCATGACCCTACTGACAGGAGAACCGACGGTCGCCCAACTGAAGGAAGACGGAGCCCGCTACCTGCAGATGGGCTTTCATACCTTGGCCATCAACGCCTACCGGAGCGCGATTGAACTGGAAGAAAAAACCTTGGTGCTGCCCAGCGAACGGGATCCCGATGTGCCTTTTAACCTCGGCTTGATCTACGCCCGTCAGGGCAAGCTGGCGGAGGCGCGCGCTGCCTTTCAACGCTCGGTAGAGGTGGATCCCAGTAGCTTTAAGGCTCGCTATCAACTGGCCTTGGTGGATCTCAAGCTGGGGAACCTGGTCGCTGCCAAAGAGCAGCTCACCCTCTTGGCCCATGCCGCCAGCAACCATCCCGAAACCCACAGCCATATTCAAGCTCTGCTGGCCACTCTGGAGTCTGTTCCCTTGCCCGGCCAACAAGGGGAGAACCCGGCTCGCCCTCCAGCCGTTGAGTCAGAAGCCGCCAAGCTTTTGCTCGAACCTCAGAAAACAGAAACAGCCGCCCTGCCCACCGCAGCTGAGCAAAAACCGCCAGAGGAGACAAAACCTCTCTCGACTCTGCAGCGGCTACGTCAACGGGAGCGGGACTAGAGCCCCCTCTAGTTTTAACTATTTCTTAAGGCATGGGGCCGGCTGCCAGGGATCCCACTGGTCACCGGGCCTTGGGCTGGGCTCGCCCCTTTTGGGGATCCGACTGAGAATCCTCGGGCTGGGGCCCTTTGGTGGTGAACACCGTGGTGAACATCATCAGCATGCCTCCCCCCAAGATCAGCAGGGCTAATCCGCCAAACATCCAATTCATCCAAGCTTGAACTTCCATGGGGGAGCTCTCCAGAATACGAGAATCCATTGGGCAGTTTTATCCTACATCTGGAGAAACGGTGCCCAGTAGCTACTGATTGGCTCGGTAAAGCAACCCCAGCCCTACGGCGGCACAGATCAAGTTGGGCAACCAAGCCGCCGTTGCCGGCCCCAGCGTCCCAATTTGTCCCAGCGCCTGGGTGATGAACAGCAGCACATAGAAGGCAAAGATAATCAGCACACTGATGCCCAACCCCAAAGAGGAACCGGTGCGTTGCGGGCGCAATCCCAAAGGCACCCCAATCAGGGTGAACGCCAGACACGCAAAGGGAATGGCATACTTCTGGTTGAGGCTGACCTGTAGACGACGCACCCGTTGCAGATCGCCAGAGCTGGCAATCACTTCGATATAATGGTTCAGCTCTCGAATGTTCATTTCCTCAGGGCTGCGGATCTCTTGAGCCAGCTCCAGTGGTGCGCGAGGCAGGCGCAACTCCTGCCGGCTGAAGGTGGCAATGTTGCTGTAGGTGCCATCAGGAGAAACGATGTAGTTGGTGCCATCCTCAAACACCCAAAGATTCTCTTGGGGATCCCAGCGTCCCCGTTGGGCCAGCAGGATTTGGTTGAGCGCTTCGTTGGAAAAATCTAGGACGATAATGCCGCGCATTTGCTTCCCATCGAAGCTGCGGGCGTAGAACTGACGGGTTAGCCCTTGTCGCCGGGAAAAGGTGCCGTCCGGCTCAGGCATGAGGATCTCGCCAAATTCTTGGTAGAGGATATTCTCCCGCCGGAAGTCGGGATCCCGATTTAAAGCTCGATTCAAAGTCGTGGCCGCTTGGCGATTGCTCACCGGCACCACCAGCTCATTGAACAGAAACGTTAACGTCGTCACCAGCAAGCTGAGGACGAGGGCAGGCACCATGAGGCGGTAAAGGCTCACCCCGCATCCGCGCAAGGCCGTGATCTCGTTGTCGGCAGACAAGCGCCCATAGGCCAGCAACGTGGCCAGCAACATGGACATCGGGAACGTCAAAACGATGATCCCCGGCGCCCGCAACACAAACACCTGTAACGCCGCCGAAAGCGACAGACCCGCTTCCACCACCAGGCGCACCAGCTCAAACAGGGATCCCACCGCCATCACCAAGGTTGTGAAAGCTCCCACCCCAAAGAGAAACGGCAGCAGCATCTCCGAGAGGACATAGCGATCCATCAGGCCCACCGCGCAAACGAGGGAGAGCCTGTGGTCAGGCCGCTCGCGGGAACGGGCAGGAGGGAGAGAATGAAGTTTCACGCAACCCAAGGAAGTAGTAGGCAGGACAGCCGAAGGCTGTTAACGACTCTAGACCGGAACACTGGGCAATGAAAGGCTATCGCCTTCCTTTCTCAACCTAACCCGCCTATGATCGACCCCAAGTAAGCTCAGGCATAGAATTGGGCCGGGTTTGTCTTGGGAAGACTTTCGACATGGTTTCCTCCTCTTCCCCCTCCTGCAATCTTAGGAGTTTGCTGGAGCGGCTCCTGGAGCTGCGGCAGCAGGTTGTAGAGGGATCCCAGAAATACTTGGCCGCTTGGGGCTGCCTTACGAGCCCTCCTGCGGCCATCCACAACCTGGCGCGGTATCTGGCTCTGCGACAACAGGATCTGCGCAGCCTGCAGTTGGAATTGGCCGCCCTCGGACTGTCGTCGCTGGGGCGATGTGAATCACGGGTTTTGGAAAACCTAGATGCTGTGATTGCCGTTTTGGCAGCAACTCAGGGCTTAGCCTATCCGGCGCCCAGCTATGAAGAGTTTTATGCCGGGGATACGGCACTTGAGCAGCACGCCGAGGCTCTGTTTGGCCGTCCTTCCCCCCATCGCCGCGCCCGCATCATGGTGACCCTGCCCAGCGAAGCCGCCGAGCAGCCTGAGCTGCTGTTGCAGTTGTTGGAAGGGGGCATGGACGTAGCTCGGATCAACTGCGCCCACGATGAGCCCTCGGTTTGGGAGAAAATGCTGGCCCATCTGCGCCGAGCTGAAGCCCAGACCCAACGGCCCTGCAAGGTTTTGATGGATCTGGCCGGCCCCAAGATCCGCACCGGCACGGTGGTCATGCCCCCAGATAAACCTAAAGTGTACCGGGGGGATCGGATCCTTTTGACTCCTGATGTCACCGAGGTCAACTCGGATATCTCCTGCCAAGTGACCTGTACCTTGCCGGCAATTTTGGGACAACTGCAGGTGGGGGCAACCGTTTGGATTGATGACGGGAAGATCGGCGCCCGCGTGGTGAGGGTCGAGCCAGCAGGAGTTGTTCTGGAGGTGGAAAAAATTTCCCCCCAAGGCAAGAAGTTGCGGGCCCAAAAGGGCCTTAATTTCCCCGATAGCCAGCTTCAGATCCAACCCCTAACCGACAAAGACTGCCAAGACTTACACTTTGTGGTTCGGCATGCCGATTTGGTGGGCTATTCCTTTGTCCAGAAGCCCGACGACTTGCACCTGCTGTTTTCTGAGCTGGAGCGGCTGGAGGCCCGGCCCGACTTGGGATTGATCCTCAAAATCGAAACCCAACAGGCCGTGAAAAACCTGCCTGCCCTCATTGCGACCGCCGCAAACCGCAGGCCCCTAGGGGTGATGATTGCCCGCGGCGACCTGGCTGTGGAAATGGGTTGGCTGCGCTTAGGCGAGATCCAAGAGGAACTCCTGTGGATTTGTGAGGCAGCCCGCGTGCCGGTGGTTTGGGCTACCCAGGTGCTGGATCAACTGACCAAGGAGGGTTTGCCCTCACGAGCCGAGCTTTCCGATGCAGTGATGTCCGCCTGCGCCGAATGCGTGATGCTCAACAAGGGCCAGTATTTGCTGGAGGCGGTCGCCCTCCTCGATGAGCTGCTGGCCCGTATGCAGACCCACCAACACAAGAAAAGCCAACGTCTGCGGGCTCTGTACTCTTGGCGCTAGAGGCGGAACTTCTCTCCTAGGTAATACTTGCGCACCAAGGGATCCGCTGCCAACTCAGCAGAAGTGCCTTTGGCCAGGATTGCCCCGTCGTTGAGGATATAGGCGCGATCGGTGATCTCCAGAGTCTCCCGCACGTTGTGGTCGGTAATCAACACGCCGATGCCCCGCTGCTTCAGCTTGGCCACCACCTCCTGAATATCCGCCACCGCAATGGGATCCACCCCCGCAAAAGGTTCATCCAGAAGCAGAAATTTCGGCCCGTGGATCCCAGCAGCCAAGGCACGGGCGATCTCCGCTCGGCGACGCTCCCCCCCTGATACCTGTAGGCCCAAGCTGTGGGCGACATGGGCGATGCGAAACTCCTCCAGCAGTTGGTTGAGCCGCTGCTGCCAAAGGCGACGGGGCACCCCTGTTTGCTCCATGATCAGCAGCAGGTTGTCTTGAATGCTGAGGCGACGAAAAATACTCGGCTCCTGGGCCAGGTAGCCGATCCCCAATTGGGCACGACGATGCATGGGCAGGTGGGTAATATCTTGGTCATCCAACCAGACATGGCCTCGGTTCGGCTGGATCAGGCCGGTCATAATGTAGAACGTGGTGGTTTTCCCCGCCCCATTGGGGCCCAGCAGCCCGACGATCTCCCCCTGCTGAATGTTCAGGCTGACGTCGCTCACCACCTCACGGCGGCCATAGCGCTTACAGATGTTTTCTAAGTAGATCTGCATAGGGCGCTGATCAATGCTCACCGATTCTGAAAGGGGCTTCTCGCCCAGACAGGGATCCTGTAGTAAGTGTCTCTCCCGAAGATGCCCCAAATCTTGCCCACAATCCAGAGAGATCTGAGCAGAATTGATCCCCTCAGGCTGACCCTGGAAGTCTTCGATACTATCATCATGACGGCGTACTGTAACTGGTTGCACCACCGCTTCAGGATGGGATCCCTGGCCTTCCCATGCTCCGCTGCCCAGACTGCTCTTGGCTCAACCCCGACTCCGATTATCGCTGTCGCCGCTGTGGGCACTTTTTGCGCCATCGCCCGCTTCCTGTTGCCGGGAAGGGATCCCAGCTCAACCCAAGAAGGCCAAACACCAACCCTGCCGACTGGCGGGAAATCCGCTGGGATCGCGTCCTGACTTCATCGGCGATACTCGGGGTTTTGGTGGGGTTGGGGCAACTGTCTTGGCATTGGGTACAACCGCTGCTGAGAGATCCACCCCTTCCCAGTGTTGGCAACGGCCCGGCAGCTTCGGGACGATAGGACTCCAAACGCCATCGCGCCTTAAGAGAGCTTGTTATCAGGTGGGCCAGACAAACCTGTGGAGTGGCCGAAGTCGGCAGATGCCACTATCATGTGACCAACGCAGAACAACCCCGCTCTGCTGTGTCCCTTCACTTAAACCTTCAAAATTGCGAGGCTTGGTAACCATGAACCTCAATCTCAAAGTTCCCGCCATTTGGGCACTGCTGACCACGGCGGCCTTGGCTTCCACTGCCGCAGCCACAACCTACAACTCTTGTTTCATGCGCTACCTCACGGCTTCCCGAACCTGTCCTAATTGCCGCCTGGGATCCATTGAGCTGAGCAACTTGGATCTGGCGGAAGCCAATTTCAGCGGCTCCGATCTGATCGAGGCTAATTTGGAGCGCACCATCTTGACAGGTGCCGATCTCAGCCAGTCCTACCTGGTGGGAGCCAATTTGCGACGGGCCCAATTGAGCGGAGCCAACCTGAGTGGCGCTTACCTGGAGGGAGCGGATTTGCGGGGGGCCAACCTCCGGGGGGCCGATCTCTCTTCTGCATCCCTGTACGGCGCGGACTTGCGGGGGGCCGATCTGCGCGATGCCAATCTAGTTGGGGCTGACCTGCGCTTTGCTCGCACCTGGGGCGCACGCCTGCAGGGCGCCGTTCGGGAGTAGCGCAAGAGGCCGAGGTTACAAAAAACTGGATCCAAAGCCCCGCCCTTCCAGGGCGGCTTTGTGTAGCTTTGCTAGCAGCGGTAGGGTAGTCAACGGCTATAAAAGCTCGACAGTTTCCAACTAGAACACTGCACCCACACCTATCACCCTAGCCTGAGACGACCATAGCCGCAACTTTTACTCAGTAAATAACCCCCCAGTGATGGGGGGCGGTGGTGGGCCTGGCACCGAGCTAGGTTGCCAGCAGGTCACCCTGCCAGTAGATTCGCCGCTGATGCGTTTCACGTC
>NZ_JANSIF010000074.1:0-12918 GCF_047461935.1 Synechococcus sp. R55.4
TTGCCATATCCTTCTGGGAGGTAGCGCCAAGGAGCACCGGAACGGGCTATCCAAAGAACTGCTTCAATAAACTGTTTACAGTTTGCTTCTTTCCCAATGTTAACTCTCTCTTCTGTCCGTAAAAAAGCCAATATCTTCTGCCGTTTGTTTTCATCTAAAAAACTAACTTCATCCTCTTTCCACCATAAATTATTCTCTCTATCTTAACATAAGATCAACACGACCTAAGTTCCTGATTTTTTGACGCAAGCGAAACGCTGCTTGCCGCATTCGCCTACGCTTTTGCCTCAGTGCCTGGCTCAGCCTCGATTGCAACTCATCCAGGTAGTGGCACAGCCGTGTTATCCGGCCAAAGTCGCCTTTGGCAATATCCACAAAACCTTCCCCATCAAACCCGGTGAGGAAAGTTCTCACCCCAGGGTCAAGCGCTATGATTCCCGTTGCCAACGAGCACTGCTCGTTCACAGGTTCAGGGAAGATGGCATACCACCTGTCTTTCACCCGCACTAGCTCAGTTCCATGTGCCCATTCTCTGGGCATCTCCTCGGATGCACGAAACGCCAAACCTCGGGTGAGTTTCGGATACCACGTCCCATTGCGAAAGTTGCCGGCGTTGAATTGCAGCGTATGCGACCTGTCCCGCACACTGCGAAACTTCGCGTCTTTGCTCCGGCGAAACGCCAACCACGCCTCGATGACCGCGTTCTGCTTGATGTGGCAGGGGGCGTCCTTCACCCACCGGGGCAGGTCGGAGTGCAGGATGATGTCCCGCAGCTTTCTGGCCGTTTTTGGGGCACCGTGCTGGCACTGATGGGCAATCGCTTGGTTGTAGCAATACCGGCACGCTGCTTGCCAGTGTTTCCACACCTTAGCCAGAGCGGGTTCGGGATAAATCCTGATCTTCCTGGATTGCGGTTATGACTACGTCACGCTTACGCGATCGGTACTTCCTGAGTCCGCTGAGCCGATGACTGAAGCCGTGCAAAATGGCAAGAATATCCTCAACCCATTCCTGTTGGGGAGAGTGGTCTTGGTGATTGAGAACCACGTTTGCGTCAGCGGAGCGGAGCTCTTTCTCGAACCCGTGTTGACGGCAGTACCAGGCAACAAGCTCAAATCCAAAGCGGCAGAGGCGGTCTTTATAGGCGACCACAAGTGTGCCGACATCTCCTGCACCGATTCGTTCCAGTAGGGCAAGGAACCGTGGTCTTTGGAAGTGGAGACCGCCGCCAATGTCTCCGACCCCTTCGGCTCCAGAATGGAGGCTAACCAATCGAGCAATCTGTCGCTCCAAGTCGGGTTTTTGCGCTCGGCTGATAACTCTGGCGTAGAGAACAATGTGCTTCTGCTTTCCGGGTAACTTGATGTAGCTATCGAGGTCATATCGCCTTGCTCGTCCTGAAGGTGTTCGTACTGCCGACGAGCAACTTCTTTGGGATTTACATATCGCGCCATGCTGAATACTATGTTCAGCATGGTTCAATGTTGCTTGGATTAGAATCCGCTCCTCAGGCAGTGCCCGCCGAGGCACAGTCCTGACCGAGGGTGTGGTCTTTCAACCGCTGCAAAGCGGCAGTCAGGGCTGTGGGCCAGGGATCCGGCTGGCGCAGTTGTCGCACCCCCTGGGGCAGGCGCAGCACAGAAGCGCGGCTGGTGCGGGCAATGGCTTCCAAATCCGGCAAGGGATCCAGCAGCAGCCCTTTTTCCATAACTTTGCGCAAGAGCGGTTCGTAGCCAGGAGGCGGGGGCTCGTCAGCATGGCCCAACAAGTCTCCTTCAGGGCCGCGAAAGATCTGCTTGCGACCGGGAAGGGTGGCTTTGGCAAAGGAAGCTTTGGCCACTGGGATCCCATTGATTTCCACCAATTTGTACACCCCGTTTACGCCTTCTCCAGTTACCAGGCGGGTGCCCACCCCATAACCGCTGATGGGGGCTTGGGAGCGATGCAGGCGCTCGATCTCGTATTCGTCCAAATCCCCACTGACGAACACCGGGGCGCCTTGAGGCAAAATTTGTTTCACCCGGCGAGAGAGATCTTCCAAATCTCCTGAGTCGATGCGCACCCCGCCGATTTCCCCGCGGGATCCCAGTTGATCCGGGCTTCCGGCTGCAAAAAGCTGGGCTGCCGTGCGCGCCCCTTGGATGGGGTCGTAGGTATCGATCAGCAGCGCAGCCTGGGGAAAGTAGCGCCGAAAGGACTGAAAAGCGCGGGTCTCATCTCCCGAAAGAGCGGCAATGGCCATCACCAGGGAATGGGCCATGGTTCCTGCCGGCTTGCGCCCCAATTTCAGGGCTGCCAAGACGTTGGAGGTGGCATTGAACCCTGCCGCCAGAGCCGCCCGGGCTGCCCACAGCCCCGCCTGGGGCCCAAAAGCTCGCCGGGTGCCGAACTCCAGCAAGATGGCCTCATCCCCTGCTGCATCGCGCATACGGGCCGCCTTGGTGGCAATCAGGGTCTGGTAGTTAAAGGTGGACAGCAGATAGGTCTCCACCAGTTGGGCTTGCCAGAGGGGGGCTTCCACCCGCAATAGGGGCTGGTTGGCGAAAATGGCCGTTCCTTCCGGAACCGCCCACATATCCCCCTCAAACCGGCAGCGGGCCAGCAGATCCCAAAAGCGCTCCGGCGCATCGGCGAAAATGCCCGTTTCCCGCAGTGCTCGCAAAGCCTCGGGGGCGAAGCTGAGCTGCTGCAGGTATTCCACCGCCTGGGTGAGCCCCATGGCAATCAGATAGCCATAGTCGGTGGGCAGCCGCCGCACGAACAGCTCAAAGGCAGCGGGCTGAGCCTCTAGCCCTTCCCCCACATAGCAAGCGGCCATGGTGAACTGGTACAGATCGGTTAGCAAGCCATAGTCTTGGGGCTGCAACGACGAGAAATCAGGGCTCAACATGAAAAAACCTCAAGGCAGAAGCCGATGGGGAGCGATGGGATCGAGCAGAGAGCTGTCGCCAAGGTTATAGTGAAACTTACCATAAGTAAGCCTGCCTGTCCGGGATCCACCAGAAGCACCGCAACCCCCGAAAAGCTCGAAAAATCGGTCTCAACAAGACGCCAAATCCAAACTTAGCCGAGAACACAGGCGGCCATCTGGACAAAACCTCTTCCCCAACTTATAGTGAAACCAACCATAAGTACCAGCCCGACTTCCTTTAACCTTAGATCAAGCTTGTGCAAGCCTGGTCAATCCAGCCCCCACCGGGAGAACGCCATGAATGCCACTCTACAGGAGCTAACGGTTGCGGCTCCAGCGGGCCTTCCCCCCCACTTTGATCCGGAGCGGGTGGGAGAGATTTGGCGCGTGCCCTACCAACAGCGGGCAGCAGAAGCCGAGCGCTGGGCCAAGGAGCAAGGGATCCCGCCGGCAGAGGCGGATCGGGTGCGGGTGGGCTTGCTGCTCATTGATGTGCAGAACACCTTTTGCATTCCCGGCTTTGAGTTGTTTGTGGCCGGTTCCGGCGGATTGGGAGCGGTGGAAGACAATCGACGGCTTTGTCAGTTCATCTACCGCAATTTGGCCTGCCTCACCCAGATCATTGCCACTCTCGACACCCACACGGCCATGCAGATCTTCCACCCCGTCTTTTGGGTGGACGCGCAGGGAGCCCATCCTGAGCCGGCCACGGCCATTTCGGCAGCCGATATCCGCTGCGGGCGGTGGCGGGTGAACCCGGCTGTAGCCGCCAGCCTGACCCAAGGGGATCTAACCCGGTTGCAGGTCTACGCTCTGCATTACGCCGAGCAGTTGGAGCAGGGGGGAAAATATCCCCTCATCGTCTGGCCCTACCACTCCATGCTGGGGGGGATTGGCCATGCCCTGGTGCCAGCGGTGGAGGAGGCGATTTTCTTTCACAGCATGGCCCGCTGCAGCCAGCCCAGCCTGCAGCTCAAGGGAGCCAATCCCTTGACGGAAAATTATTCCGTGCTTAGCCCGGAGGTTTTGACTGGGCCGGAAGGGGATCCCATCGACGAGAAAAATGAGCTCCTCATCCGCCACCTGCTGCAGTTTGATGCGCTGATCGTGGCTGGCCAAGCCAAAAGCCACTGCGTGGCCTGGACGGTGAGTGACCTGCTGCAAGAGATCCAGGCCACGGATCCCAGCTTGGCCAAGAAAGTCTACCTTCTGGAGGACTGCACCTCGCCGGTGGTGATTCCCGGCGTTGTGGATTTCAGCGAACAGGCGGAGGCCGCCTTCGCCCGCTTTGCGGAAGCAGGAATGCACCGAGTGCGCTCCACGGATCCCATCTGGGAGTGGCCTGAGTTTCCGCTCTGAAAGACTTATACAACACCGAGCAAAAGCGGACTTTCGCGCAGGTTGATGCTTTCTTTTTGCTTCCACGACCCATGGCCAGTGGTAGAGCTCACCTCTACCACCCCGCCAAAGGGATCTCCACAGGCGCGACTTCCCCGCAAGCTGCAGGTAGTTGCTCCTCGCTCTGAAAGAGCACACAGGCTGAAGGTGGAGCAAACTTTAGCCTAGGCGAAATGCCTACAAAAAATGTGCCAGCCAGCTCACCGGTTTGGCCAATCCACGTCAAGCTGCTATCGCCCAGACCAACAACGTCTGTCGGAAGGTTCGTCAGCGAGGTTGAGCATTGTGCTGCAAGCTAACCGATAGCCCGGTAAATCGAGGACTAGAGGGAAGCCCAAAGATCCCGGTCGATCTCCCTTCCAAGTGGTAGGATGCGGCAGGACAGCCTGTCGGAGTTGCCCTGTGTACGGTCGCGGTAGCGGTGCGGAGCACTCTCGCGGTAGCGGTGCGGAGCACTTTTGGGATCCCCGCCCTGAGGCCAGTTCCACCGTCTCCAGCAGTCTGCGCCCCCCCAGCGGTGCCCGGGATCTCCTGCCGCGGGAAGTACAACGGCGGGAGAAGCTGGAGGCTCAGCTGACCCGGGTTTTCCGGCGCCATGGCTACCAGCGCATCATCACTCCCACCCTAGAGCGGCTGGAAACGCTGCTGGCGGGGGGATCCATCCGCGCTGAGTCGGTGCTGCAACTGCGGGATGGCGAAGGGACGATGCTGGGGCTGCGCCCCGAGTTCACTGCTTCCATTGTGCGGGCGGCAGCCACCCGTCTAGCCGGTGGGCCTTTGCCGTTGCGGCTCTACTACCACGGCAGCGTTTTTCGCAACAGCCGGCGGGAGGAGGGATCCTACAGTAGCCAGGAGTTTTTTCAGTCCGGAGTGGAGCTGATCGGGGCAGGGGGATGGCTGGCAGATGCCGAGATTCTGCTGCTGCTGGCCGATTGCATTCGCTCGATCGGCATCTCTTCTTGTGTAAACGGGACGGAGGCCGCCTGGACGCTGCTGCTGGGAGATGTCAGCCTCACCGAGAGTTTGCTCAGCGCCGTTGCCCCCACGGCCCAAGCGGCAGTACGCCGTGCCATTGCCCAGCTCGACTACGTTTACCTGGAATCGGCCCCTCTGCCGGAAGCCGCCCGCCAAATTGGCTTGCAGATTCTGGGGCTGCGGGGCCAGCCCGGCTCAGTTCTTTCTGACCTGGCTCAGTTGCCTGTGCCGCCTGAGCGGCTGCGGGATCTGCGGCAGCTCTGCCAGGTGCTGGAGGAACACGGGGTGCGGGTGGTGCTGGATCTGAGCTTGTTGCAAACCCTGGCCTACTACACCGGTATCGTTTTTCAGGCGGTGGCAGGCGGGGAGATCATTGCTCTGGGGGGACGCTACGACCGGCTGCATGCTCTCTACAGCCCTCAGCAGGTCGAACAGCCGGGGATCGGCTTTACCCTTCTGCCGGATACGCTGCTGCGGCTCTTGCCCCCCGATCCCCAAACCGAGGAGATGGGCTGCAAACGGTTGGTGGTGCCCCTGGTGCCGGCAGGGATCCCGGCGGCGCTGGCCTTGGCCGCCCGCTGGCGAGAAGAGTGCTCAACCGCACCGCTGACGCGAACGGAGGCGGTGGAGCTGGAATTGCTGGATCGGGCCCCTGAAGAGATCGAAGCCTATGCCCGCCAATGTCGGATCCCGGAGATCGCCTGGGTACAAGCCGACGGCAGCTACCACATCACCCACCCGGGCTAATGCTGGCAAGGTTGACCTCCCAACAGAGACGGGGCTGCACCAGTTGCAACAGGTGTTGGCGAATGCGTTCCAACTGCCGGATGGCGCTCTGCACCCCTGGCGCAAACGGCTGACGGGATCCCTGCGCCCAAAAATGCTGCTGCAAATAATCGATCAGCCACAGTTGTGCCGGCAGCTCCAAACTGGCCACCGCTCTGCCCAATTCCAATGCCTGCTGGAGAGAAGAGTGCCAGGGCCAACGTTTGAGTTCCTCAAGGAGCGACGGCGGGATCTGCTGCAGGTGCTGGTGGGCCAGCAAGGCCAAGCCGGGGCTGCCCTGGGCCAAGGCAATCAGCTCGGATCGAGGGATCCCTGCCAGATCTGGGCAACCCAACCCACTCAGCACCCGGTCGACCTCTTCTGGGCTGAGGCGGCGAAAAGGCACCATCTGGCAGCGGGACAACAGCGTCGGCAACAGCGAGGCCGCCTGGGGGGCGATGAGTATAATATGGGCTGGGCCTGGCTCCTCCAGGGTTTTCAACAAAGCATTGGCAGCGCTTTCCGCCAAGGTTTCGGCTCCCTCCAGCACCACCACCGCTCCCGATCGCGTAAGCGGGACGGAGTCCTTTCGCGTAAGCGGGACGGAGTCCTTTAGCGGGGCGGAGCCCTTTCGCTGGGCTCGAATCGGCTTGCGGGCACAGAAGCGGGATACCCCCTGCACCTGCTCCAGGCGAATTTGGGGCGGCGAGCGCCGTTGCAAGGTTTGCGCCTCCGGGGAGTCTGCCGCGATCAGGCGGCCTTGGTGCAGGTAGGTGGGGCTGACCCAGTGGAGATTGGGATGGTTGCCCGCCAGCAGCCAATGGCAGTGGGAGCACTTGCCGCAAGGGATCCCGGAGCTGGATTCGCACAAGAGGGCCTGGGCAAACCAACGGGCCATCAGCTTCCGCCCCACCCCTTGGGGGCCCAAGAAGCAGTAGCTGGAAGTCACCCGCCCCTTCTCCAGGGCCGCCACGAGCAGCCGTGCCGCCATCTCCTGTCCGACAATGTGCTGCGGAGGCAAGACCTTCACCCGGTCAGCGGTCTCGGCGGCTGCAACTCCATTCGCGCTACTCGGACAGAGTCGTTGCATCATCTCAGCAGGAGAGGACGAGTTGACCTTCTTCCTGCCCTAAAGGGCAAGAATTCCTTCTAGGTCGCAGGATGATTCCTACTTCCTGGGCTACACCGCCCTTGCCAATGATGAGGGATGCCATGACCCCAACCACTGGGATGAACTCCCAGATACTTTCCCTGCTGACACTGCGCCCTATTCAAGTTGGCGGAGTTCAACCGGCACCATAACACAAAGCCGCCCTCAAGGGCGGAGCGCTAAACCCAGTTTTTTTGGTCAACCGTTGGCAGAAGCTGGCAGAAAATGTTTGCGAAAATACTGCAGCGTCTCCGGTCGCAATAACCCCCGCTCCACCAAGGGATCCCCCCAGTGGGGCGAAGATTCATCCATCGGTGGCAAGGACTCCAGCACTTCAGCAGCCAACAAGTCGGCAGCCTTGAGGAACTCTCCCACCGTGCGGCACCCCGACAAACGGGCAGAATACCCCCCATCCGCAAAGAACTTGATCGTGGTTGCCTTCAGGCCGGTACACTCGCCGATGACCGCGGTCAGCTTGCCCCCCGACTGTTGCCAGCGGCTGAGGATGTCTTGGATCTGGGGCCGATCCAGCAGGCCCGCCGCCTGTAAGTTTTGGAACAGATGCCTGGCCCATGGGGTGAGTTCTGCCAACAAGGGATCCGTCGGCGTATCCTCAGGAGTGTCGGCGTCGGTCTCGGGTTCCTCCGGTCTCCCCGTAAGGACTGCGTTTCGCTCACGCAAGCGTGCTGGCCCATCTTTGGCGGTTGAGCCAGAGAAGTTGGCTGCTCTCAACTGAGCCTGCGCTGCCTCGGCGATCAGCTTTTGCTGTTCGTAACTCACCTGCAGCAGACGGTTGCGATTCTGCTCAATCTTGAGATTCTCTTGCAGGGACTCCAGGCTCTGCCGATAGGCCGCCAGCAGCTCTCGCGCGTCTCGCAGTTCCACCGTCAAGTTGGCCTGCTGCTGTTGAAGGGCGCTGAGGCGGGATCCCGTGGTTTTCAGTTGTTGTTGAGCTTGCTCCAAGGCTTCTTGGCGGGCTTGCAGGGATCCCTCCAGTTGGACAATGCGCTGGTCGGCTTCGGCCTGTTCTGTCCTGAGCTGAAGGATCAGGGCTTGGCTCTGCTGTAGTTGCTCCTCCAGTTGGGCAATGTGCGCTTCGTAGTCACGGTTGGCTGCCATCAGCCGCGCCATTTCCGCTTGCAGTTGTTGTAGCTGCACCTGTAAGCTTTCCACCTGCTCTGGGGGAACATAGCCGGAAAGCCGCGCCATTTGGGCCTCGTGCTCTTGCTGTAACTGAGCGTAGCGCTCTTGCCACATCTGCAAAGCGGCCCTCAGCTCCGCAATCTGTTGCTCCAAGGCGGCAACCTGCTCTGGCCAGAAGGAATCCAGATGCCGGGATAGAGCAGCCTCTGACTCTGCAGCTTGCTGGGCAAGTTGGGCCTGCAACTGATCCCGCTCCGATCGGAGCTGCTGGATTTGATGAAGCGCTGCCTCCAATTGGGCGCGTAGGTCAGCCACAACGCTGCTGGGCACCGAGTCCAACTGGCGTTTCTGCAGAATCTGGATTTGCTCTTGCAACTGCTCCAGTTCCGACTGATAGCAATCTCGCTGGGTTTGCAACTGCCGCTGCGCCTTCTGCTCGGCAGCGCGGGCAAGGGCCAGCTCCGTTTCTAGACGTTGCAGTTGTTCCCGCCAAACCCGCAAATCCTGCTGCAGCGTAGCCTGGTGCTGGAGCTCCGCCTGCTGGAGACGAATGGTGGCTTCCAGTTTTTGAATGCGCTGCTGATACTGGTTTTGAAAATCGGCAATCTGCTGGTTCATGTTGGCCAGGATCCGATCCCATTCCTGTTCCTGGAGCTCGATTTGTAGCTGCAAGGCTTCCACTTGCTTGCGGTAGTCGGCCAAGGTGGCCGGTTGAGGCTCATCGGCAAAGGGATCCGAGGCCGCCGCAGCCAATGTTCCAGGGATGGGATCTCCCCCAACTGCGGATTCGAGACTCGATGGCTGAATTGTTCCCTCGCAAGGGATCTTGGCCTCTTCGGGTACAGCCAAATCCTGGGCCAGAGCTTCTCGGCCAGGAGTTGCCGCTCTTTGGGGGGTAAGCTGAACCTCGGGTTTGGGATCCCTGGCCAAAAAAGGCTGCAGCGCCTCCCACGCATTGGGGGAAGCCATCCGCTGCAGTTGCACCTGGACATCCAAGGCGCGATCCAAAATGGCGGGCTGTACCCAACCTTTCCAGGTGAGGATTTCCCCCAATTTCCGCCCATAGCGACGCTGTTGAGCCAGAGCAACCCGCAATTGCTCGAAATCCAAATGGCCCAGCGCCACCAAAATCTCTCCTAGAGAAAGGGACTGGCTGGGCAGGAAGCGGTAGAGATCAGCCAGAGTGAGCCAGCCGCGCTCGAGACACACTTCTCCCAACTTGAGGTGGTTTTGCTGTTGCTCTCGCAGAGCCTGAGCCAACTGGGATTGGGAGATCAGACCCGCCCGCAGCAAACGCTGTCCCAGCGGTAAGCTCGACTCAGCCCAGTCGGCAGCAGCACCCTTCCCTTCCAGAAAGGGGAATGGGGTAGAACCGCTCTGGGAGGAAGAGGAGCGCGGAGGCATCAGAAAGGTTCCCAGCTCAGGACTATATTTGTTGTTGCTGTACTCTAGCCTATTGCTCCACAGGATAGAGCATAAAGAGATGACAACGCCACATTGCCGTATTGGCATTGTGGTCGTTTCAGGTTAGGGTGAGATGCCTGGGCTGTTGAGAAAAGCCTTTGGCCGGGGGCATTATGGCTCCGCAACGCTGACGCGACAACGCGACCGACGTTTTAGGCGTGGGCGCAGTGTCCTAGTTTGAATTGATGATTTGAATTGATGAATTGAAATGGCCATAATCGGAATGGCCATAATTGTGGACATAACTGACAGACATCAATGTTGGCTCTAAAGCCAACTCACTTTCTTCCTGCTTGAGAGAGAAGTCAAGCTCACCTGGCCCCTCTCGGGAGCGCTGCACCGGCAAGGCAAAGGAAATTGGGTCGCCAAAATCCGGCTTCTCCCTTGCCCACTAACCCGTGGGATCCAACCGCATCAACACCTGCCCAAACTCCACCGATTGCCCATTGCTCACCAAAATCTCGGTCACCACACCTGCCGTTTCAGCCTCGATTTCGTTCATCAGCTTCATGGCTTCGATGATGCACAGGGTTTGGCCCTTGTTCACCCGTTGGCCGACCCGCACAAAGTCAGGTTCACCTGGAGCCGGGGCACTGTAGAAGGTGCCCACCATCGGCGCCGTCACGTCTATCCAATGGCTGGGGGTGGATTTAGGGGCAGCGGGAGGAGAGGGTGCTTCTACAGGAGCGGGAGGGGGAGGTGCGGGGGAGACAGCAGCCGGACTGGTGGGGGTGGGGGAAAGCTCAGCCGGGATCCCTTTGCGCAAGGTGAGGCGAAAATCTTTGAACTCCAGAGTTAGCTCGGTAACATCGCTCTCTTGCAGAGCGGCCAGAAGAAGCCGAATTTCCTGCCAATTGACGACATCCAAGGGAAAGTTCACTCCTGATGCATCACCTGTCCACAACGGAAATCCATAACCGGATAAGGAGAAGGAGAACTTACTCCCGGCCCAGATAGGTGTCGGTGCGGGTATCGACCCGAATCCGTTCCCCCACCTTGATGAACAAAGGCACCTGGATCTCGGCACCGGTCTCCAGCTTGGCCGGCTTGGTTCCCCCGGTTGCGGTATCTCCCTTCACCCCTGGATCTGTTTCCACCACTTCTAGAACGACCGTGTTGGGCAATTCCACATCGATCACCTGCCCATTCCAGCGCAGGATTGACACTTGCATGTTTTCTTTCAGATATTTCACGGCGGAGCCAATTTGGGCGGCGGTAATTGGAGCCTGCTCATAGGTCTCCATGTCCATAAACACCAAGTTGTCCCCTTCCGCGTAGAGATACTGCATCTCGACTTTTTCGATGGTGGCTGCGGGCAGGGTTTCACCGGCGCGGAAGGTTTTCTCCACAACGTTGCCAGTCTGCATGTTTTTGAGCTTAGTGCGCACAAAGGCTGCCCCCTTGCCGGGTTTCACATGCAGGAACTCGATCACCTTGTAGGGAGCTCCGTCAATTTCTACAGAGACGCCAGGGCGCAAATCGTTGCTTGAGATCATGTCAGCAGAGGGATCCGTTGCTTAGACTTCCCAATCTTACCGTGACGATGGGGCACTCCGTTCGCGCTGGGGAGGCGGAGTCCGATTCAGCCCTCTGAGATCAATCGGGGGCTGGCGACCGTAGAGGGGCAGCACCTCCTGCCACTGAGGGCGCAATCCGGCCCGAAAATCGGCGCGGGCCAATTCTGCCAACGCCACCACAGGTGCAGGATCCACAAAATCGGCGGCATTCACGGATAGAGCTTGCGGCCACTGTCGGAGAGTTGCCTGCCAAGCCTCTTCCTCCCAGAGCCGATCGGCCACTTCTGCAGCGACACCCTCTTCTGTCACCCGATACACGCCGCCATACCACTCTTCTCGTTTGGCGTCCATCTGCACCGCCACCGTCAAGGGCTGTGCCGGGGATCCCTGCCAGATCCACACATGGCGGGCTAGGACGGCCAAAGCCGAGTAGCCGAACACGGGGATGCGCAGTTGCTGGCCCAGCAGGCGGGCTACACTCACCCCCAAACGGCTGCCCGTAAAGCTGCCCGGCCCCAAAGCCACAGCGATCCCGGCTACCTGTGACCAAGCCTGACCGGCCAAGAAGACTTTCAAGCAGGGGTGCAACTGCGCTGCCATCTCCCGATCCAGCCACCAGCTCTGACTGCGGGTTTCTCCCAACCCTGGCTCCAACGGCAGCAGGGCCAGGCCCAAAACGGGCGTGGTGGTGTGGATCCCTAAAATCCAGCGGACAAGCGACATGGCCTCTCTCAGGATCAAAAAAGGTGGTTGACGAAACTTAACGGATGTTTTAAGTTTAGGTTGTCAATCTTCGCGCTTCCTTAGGGAAGTTTGTCCTCATGACTACTGTTATCCAACGTCGCTCAACCAGCAACGTGTGGGAGCAGTTCTGCGAGTGGGTCACCTCCACCGATAACCGCCTCTACATCGGCTGGTTTGGGGTGCTGATGATTCCCACCCTCCTGACTGCCACCACCTGCTTTATCATCGCCTTCATTGGGGCTCCGCCAGTGGACATTGACGGCATCCGCGAGCCCGTTTCCGGTTCCTTGCTGTACGGGAACAACATCATTTCTGGGGCTGTAGTGCCCTCTTCGGCAGCCATTGGCCTGCACTTTTACCCGATTTGGGAAGCCGCCTCACTGGACGAGTGGCTGTACAACGGCGGTCCGTACCAGCTGATTGTGCTGCACTTTTTGATTGGGGTGTTCTGCTACATGGGACGCGAATGGGAGCTGAGCTACCGTTTGGGGATGCGGCCCTGGATTGCGGTGGCTTACTCTGCGCCGGTGGCAGCGGCCACAGCAGTGTTTTTGATTTACCCGATTGGGCAGGGGTCGTTCTCGGATGGGATGCCCCTGGGGATTTCGGGGACCTTCAACTTCATGCTGGTGTTCCAGGCAGAGCACAACATCCTGATGCACCCGTTCCACCAGCTGGGCGTGGCTGGCGTGTTTGGGGGTGCGCTGTTTAGCGCCATGCACGGGTCGCTGGTGACCTCCACCCTGATTCGGGAGACCTCGGAAGAGGAGTCTCAGAACCTGGGGTACAAGTTTGGGCAAGAGGAAGAGACCTACAACATTGTGGCGGCGCACGGGTATTTTGGCCGGTT
>NZ_JANSIF010000075.1:0-12577 GCF_047461935.1 Synechococcus sp. R55.4
GGCCAGGAACTTCTTGAGTTTTCTCTATCTCGTCAGTGCTCTCTTTTGGCTCAAATGAAAGATCAACACAACCTAGATCTGATCTGGCACTTTTGGCAGGGGTAGTTGAAACGGATGATGGTCGAAGCGAATACGCTGTACTCGGTAATTTCCTGTTAATGGAACCGATCCTGAGCCGCAAGCAACTTCCACGCCACCCGGATCAACCGTTGTTCCGAATGCGATACCTTATTTTATGTAGGTTTGCGTAGCAAAAACCCTATACCTGATAAGTCACTTCCCTTTGGGGAAGCGGGATTCATGGAAACACTCAAAGCAGACGGCCCAAGCGTTGCCGCAATTCGGTGGCAGCCAGCTCTAGGTGCTCGGGGGTGTAGCCGGTGGTTTCTACTCTGACAGCGAGGTGGGTGTCCTGGCTCTCGTGGAGGTGGATCCACAGAATGTGGCGGCCATCTTCGGTTTTGCGGTTTGAGGCTTTGACGCTGTTTTTGGGGGCAGCGTAGGCGTGTGGATCGTATCGAACCAGATCCACCCAGGGAATGTCTCGCAGGAGTCTTTCCACTTTGGCCCAACTGCGGGGTCGGTGATGGCTGGCATCGCTTCGGATTTGGATGATCTGGGAGCGATCTCGGCCTGAATCGGGGAGATCTGCCCGTGGGATCCGGGGCTGAACTTGCGGCTGTAGGTAGGGCAAGTAGACCAGGGATTTGTATTGCTCATGGATGTAGCAAACCGGGACCCCCAATTGGCTGCCCACCACGGCCATGATCATGGCTTGGGCTTTAAACCCGCCGGTAGCGGCAAAGGTGACGATCCCCCTGGCGCTCTCTGCCAACTGTTTCAACAGCTCGGCCATCCGCTCCAGTGAGGATCCCTCTAGCTCGTAGTTGATGCCGGGAAGGGGAACCAAAGAGACCTGCTGCTGACCCAGCTCTTGCTCAAAAAAGAGCTTCAAAATCTGGGCACACTCCAATCCGTCGGGGGTTTCTGAGTGCAGCAAAATCAAGGCATCATTCGAGGTGGGATCCAGCCGCAAGTAGGTGTTGGTTTCGGCGCTGATCAGCTCCAGATCGGTTCTTTTCATCCAGGCCAGCGCTTGCTCCGGATCCCCGATGTTTTTTTGTCCCACCCAGGGGCGCTGCGGCTGCAGGTCTTTGTCAAGGTTGGTGAGCAAGGAGGTGCCCACAGTCATGATGATGGTCTGCATGATAGGCGGTTAACTCAAATTTTTCGAGGGCTCTGTTCCGCTTTGCGCCCAGAGCAGCTTGGCCTTGCGGATTCTGCCATCTTCCTTTAGATCCAGAACTTCCACCTGCACCTCTTGCCCCACCGAGAGGGATCCCGCCCGTTTGGGCTCCTTCTGGGTGAGCTTGGTGTCTGTGTCCAGAATCTGGAAGGTGACTTCGTTGCCCTTGATGTTGGTGATGGTGGCCTTCAGCTTTTGCCCGGTCTGGAAGCGGGCTTTGCGGGCCTGATGCTGGGCCTGGTCTTGTTGGTGTTGATGGTTTTGTTGTTGTCTGTCGTCCTGGGATTTGTTTCCCGCCCCTTGGGGAACGGAGTCCTTGCGACCGGAGTTGTCGTTGGGTCGGGATCCCTGAGGTGGTGGAATCTCGCCAATGGGGATCCCTCCATCCTTGTAGTAGCAAGCCAGCCGGGCTGCCCAGCCCAGGATCTGCAGCATCTCCGCCGGCCTGTCTTGCAGAGGTTGCAAGTACCTTTTGCAGGTTTCGTCAATGAGCTGATGGTACCTTCTGGTTTGTTGGGTACGGCATAGGCCATTTTCCCGCACCAGCTCGCCGGTGAATCGGAAAAAGCGGGATCCCGCGTCAGGGTGATGGGCAACCGAGCGCAGATAGGCGACGCATTTGCTCAACTCGCTGACATCCACCCTTTCCTTGGCCAAGGTCAGGGCGATGCCGTGGGCGAGATCCCAAGATTGGGGGCTGAGATCGACAGTGTCTGACAGCATGGGGGAACCCTCAGTACACTCCGGTGGGCGGCTCGCGCAGAGCAGTGGGACTCAGGATGGCGGCCAATCGCTTGAGTTGTTCGGGCAAGATGTAGCCCTGGGCAGCTCGAATTTGCTCTTGCACAAAGGCTTGGAGGCGTCCTCCTTCCAGGGTATCGGCTTCTGGGGGATCGTAGCGGCTGTAGCGATCTTTTAGGTTGCCGGGCCGCTCGATCTTGTCGAGGGTGACCTGCAGGGATCCCAGGCCCACGGGCTTGCCGCCCCCCACCTTCAGCAGCATGGAATGCTTGGGATCCTGCCCCAAGACCGTGAGCAAGGTGCCCAGCTCAGCAGGGGTGAGGTTTTTGAAATGGATTTGGGTTTTGAAAACCGTGTTTCGCATCGCTTGCTGGGTGGGTGTTCCCCTTGAACTGCCCTGCAAAGCTTTTTTGTGGGTGTAGTAGAACTTGCGTCCAATGACTTTGCCGTTTTCCTTTTTAAAGTAAGCTTTGCACTGATCCGGGCGAGGACAGTACAGCGGGGGCAGGGATCCGCCACCCGATCCGGTGCCGGTGGCAATGGCATCCCTGAACTCCACCAATCCCTGCCAGTTCAGGGCACCGAAAACGCGGCTGGCCGGACAAAGCTGCTCTTTGTTGCGGCAGGGGTGCCGCTCTGGGGGGATCCGATTTCGGTACTCGCTCATCATCACCGCCAGGGTGCTGTTGGTGATCGCCTCATACATGGCCCGGATGGCCCCCTTGAGGGAGCTGCCCTGGATTTTAAGCCTTCCGTTGGGAGTGGTGGTCATGGTTTTGAGCACCGGGATCCCTTTCACCCCGACATCGCTGCCCAAGGCCAAGTGGCCGGTGGAGATGTGGACGGCAGTCTGCACCGTTAGGGTGAGGAAGAGGGTGCCGTGCAACCTATCGGGATGGAACTGGGCGTGGCCAGCGGGCCGCTCCAGCGTGGGGCGCTGGGTGGGAAACGGGATCAGCTCGTAGGGTTTGGGAAACACGGTTGGTTTGCCTCCACCTTGACTGCTGTTGCCGGCAGACGATCTTGCAGATGCGGCCTGGTTGGGCAATGGGCGAGGGCCTTGGGGGGTCATGGTCACCTCGGAATCAGGGCAATAAAGTGAACGCGGGCAGTTCGCTCATCTCGGAAGTAGCGCTGGCCCACCTTGAGATCTTGGGGATGGCTGAGGGGCTTGGGAAAGCGGGTTTCTCGATTTTGGGATCCGTACAGGTCGGCTGCGTGATCCTCCCACCGCCACTCTCCCGGCAGAGGGATAAAGGAGTCCGGGGGAGCTTGGATCCCCAGATACAGCAGATCCCAGCCGTGGGGGGTGCTTTTCCAGCGCAGTTCCCCTTGTTGGGAGAAAACTTGCCCCTCTGGACAGACGGGATCCGCCGGGATCCCCACCTGAATGCCGCTGACTCGATGGGGCCAGCGCAGAAAGGAGTAGGTTTTTTCAGAAGTGGAAAAACAAGCCGAGAGCACTTGGGAAAGCGAGGACTCTGCCCCATCTTGAATCTTGAGGGAGGCGACGTAGGCTGGTTTCATACGGCTTTGGCCTCCGCTTGCAGGAGTTTGGCCCAACTGTTTACGGCGGTGGCGAGCAGATGTTCCACCTTGGCCTCAGACGTCTGATCCCAGGTCAGCCGCGCCCCAAATCCCAAAGGCATTGGCTCCGCTCCCACCGGCACCGCTTGGCAATCGGGTTTGGGGAAGCCGTATTTGCCTGCCTCTTCGGGGGTTAAAAATTCGCCCGCCCCCAACAGGGATCCCTGTGGCCAGGTCAGGGGGGATCCCAGCAGTCGAATCTGCCTGTTTGCCTCATCCACCAGGCAGCCCGGATAGTCCACCACCGCCCACTCGTACTCAACTCGAACGGTGCCCATGCCGCGGGACTTGGCAAAGCCGATGCCAAACCAGCCTTCATCCAGATCCCGCAACGCCAGTCCCAGCAGACCCAGTTGGGCCAGGGTAAAGTTTTTCAGGTGGATCTTGGTTTGAAAGGATCCCTCTACGCACACTTGATAGATGAACGGCCCCACCGCCACTGAGCCGAAGACGCGGTCGATGGCCACCCCATTACGTTCCTCCAGGCGCAGAGGGGTTCCCGGCTTGGGATAGGCATCTTCGATGCGGACCCGGCTGGCGATGGCTGTGTTGCCGAACATCTGATCCGTAAAGGAAGAAAGGGCGTAAACCTGGTGGGGCTCTTCAATTTTTTCCAGCCATTGATTGGCCTTTTGGTCGAGGGGATCGCTGGCCCAGAGTTTGCAGCCTTCCTTCTCAGGACGTCTGTCGCTGCCCACCGTTCGGACGATGCGCTCCGCATGGGCGCGAATTGCCCCTTTGAGGGAGCTGCCGGGAAAATAGACCGTTCGCCCGTCGCCGTGATAGGTTTCGACGAACTCCATATCCGGCTTCGTCGGGTCAGCCCCTTCTTTGCCCGCCTTGATGAGAACAGGGCCATCGGGCTTGAGGGTGAGGCAGAGGGTGCAATGGTTAACGTAGCGTTTGTGCATAGCCTGGGATCCTTCACACCAGAACAGGAGCTTTTGGTTGAGGGGCTTGGGGCGGCAAGCAGTCTGTCCAGTTTGTCAACCGATAGGGGTGGAAAACGCTGACCGTATCGCCAACCGTTGTAGAGTCCATGAAGACCATCGGGATCCCTCCTGACATGAAATAGGGCTAGCGGCGGGGGCCGACCGATTGCCGTTGAGAGGCCGTTGTTAATTTGGCAACCAGGGCTTCCACCCAGTCTTGGCGCAAAGCAGCAGCCTGCTCCGGGCTGAGCGGCTGTCGGGATCCGGCCACCAGCTCTTGAAGGTAGGCCAGCAGCCGTCTTGGATCCCCTTCCGAGTCGAACCAATAGATTGCCGAGATCTGCAGGCGGACAACCCCCAAGCCACGGGAGCGCCCCCCTCCCAGGGGGATCTGTTCCGTTTCCAATTGGTGCAAGCCAATGGCCAAGAGGCCCAGTTCCCATTCCTCGGCATTTTCGACGACGGCATGAAACCGGAAGGGGGTGCTGGCAGGCACCACTTGCAAGTCGTACAGCTTGCCATCTGCCGCCGTTTCCGTATCCCGATCGATGGCCACGCCATCCCGCTCTTGGTACTGCCCAAACCAGGCTTCCGGCACCACGGGCAAATCTCGGATCTGCACCTTGCCGGCCAACCAAGGGGATCCAAACACCTGCGAGACCCAGTCGGTGGCCTCAATGAGCTTTTGAGTCAGAGCCGCATCGTCCCCTTTGTAGTCATTTTTAATTTGGTTGATGATCTGAAATTGCTCGCTGCTGGTCAATTCGCCGGGATCCCTGGCCAGCTCTGGGTTGATGCCCCGCAAGAAACTTTCCAGGCGAGAGCGCATCGCCCCCTTCAAACTGGAGCCGGGAATGAGCGGACGGCCCAGCGCATCCTTGAGAACCGGCAAATCCGAGCCGATGGGTTCGGTGGAGCGGCCCACCCCGATGTGCAGAGCGGTCACGGTGGTGAGGGTGCCGGTGATTTCCAAGCGGTTTTTGAAAACGTCGAACATTGTTCCCTCAAATGGCTGCTCAAGTTAAGGCTTGTACTGCAGAGGTTTGCCATTCCCGAAGCGAGACGGAGCCCTTAATAAAACTCAAGAGGATCCCTAGGATCTGAGCAATTTCCGAGATAAAGTACTCCCTGTCATCGATAAAGAGTTGGTCACCCTCGAGTTTTGCAAATCGCCAGTTGGTTCCTGAGGTTACTGCTCCATAGACACTGTCTACTTGAGAATTGGAGTTCTTGTTAAAGACCTGTGCCCCCACCATACCGGCAACGCACTGGCCCAGACCCCCGATCAAGTCTTCTTTTTTGGCCTCAACGATAATCACCACCGGATCTTGAATGTAGAGTTGGAGAGGGGATAGGCAAATGATGTAGTCGCATAGGCCCACCAGCCCCCTCTCGGGATCCACGTTGAATTCCTTGCCGGAAAACAGCGAGATTTGATCCCGACATAGGTACTTCACCTCTCCCAGCACAGGGGCGATGATAAACTCGGAGCGGGCTTTTTCGCTGTTGACCGAGGTGGCCAAGCCGAGATAGCGATCTAGGGTTATTTTCAAGTAATCGGAGCACTCAGTCGGTGGAACCTCTGCAAACAGGCCATGGATGATTCTTGACCTGAGCTGAAAGGTCGAAATGGCTCTCTCAAGGGTAAAACTGCTGTAGGTCACGGTCTAGGATCCTCCTCCCTCTCGCTTGTACTTGAGGTAGCGGGCCCCATAGCCCAGGTAGCGCCGAATCAAGTCAATTTTGATCTCGTTGACTTTGGGGGATGCTCTTTCAATTCCGGCTTCCCTGGCGATGGCTATAGCCCTTTGATGAATCCAGTTGTCGATGTCTTTGATGATGGCTTCTGCCAAAGAGTCTTTGCCCCGCCCCCATTTGTCATCGCGCCCCACCTGGTAGCGCAAAAAGTTCTTGATCACCTCTGAGCTTTCGGTGGAAGCTGCCACGTGCAATAGGTTGCGATATTGGGCCTCTTCCAATCTGTTGAGACCTCTGAAGTTATCCAAGGCGGCTTGAATTCTGGCGACCAGATCATCTTCGGCCAGCCGGATTTGCCGTTGGATCTTGAGCTCTTGTTCCGATGTGATCTCGCTGGTGGCGAAGGTCATAGCGGGTTCTCCCAGAAATGATGATGGAACGGACTGCAAACTTCGATTTGGCCGAATCCTTCAGCAGTGCGTTCGCCAATCCCCCAGTATTCCATCTCCGCCAAAATCGGGATCCAACGCTCCAGTTGCGTGGTGCTCAGCAGAAAGACGCTGCCCTGCGTGGTTACCAATTCTACATCTTTGAACAGACCCCAGGCAGCGTTCCAGCCGGAGACATAGGCGTAGCTGCTGAAGGCCAGCTCCAAAGCCAGGGATCCATCTTCGCAGTTGGCCTCTTCCTGGAGCATCTGGGGGGTGAGCACGGTGGTGCGTTGCCAGCGCTCTTTGAGAATGGCCCCCGACTGCAGCCCAATGGAGAAATACTGCCGCTCCGGCGGAAGGGGCTGCCAGGGATCCCCGAACACCTGCCATTGTTGCCAGCGCTGCCGCAGCTTTTGGTTGAAGGCTTCCACCCGCTGGGCCAGGGAAGGCCGGGGAGCAGCCAGACGCCGAGCCGTGACGTTGACCCGGCCCAATCCCCGCGACACCCCTCCTCCCAAGCGCAGCAGGTGGGCGTGGGCGTTGAGGTAGCGGGTGAGGGTCTCGGCCAGCTCGGGATCCCGCAGGTAGATGTAGCCGCTGAAAAGGGAGCGCTCCAGATGCCCATTGGGGCGGGCTTTGCCCTCGTTCATCACCTCTAGGCTGTAGAGGATTTGGTCGGCAGCAGTGGCGCGGCGACGGTTGATCCCCACCCGCGTGAGCAGGCGTTTGGACACAGCAGCTCGTTCGTAGCGGGGCCCCAGGTCAGACTCCTGCTGGCTGTAGAACCCCCCGAAGGGCTCCACTCTTCCCCCGGAACCGTCCGGCTCTGTGGGATCGAACGGGATCCCCAGCCGCTGTGAGCAGAAGCGATCCAGGAGCGTGTCGAACACCCCCGTTTTGCCCGCCTCTGAGCGGAAGCCGGGATTGTTTTTCGAGCTGAAGGCCGTGGCCGGCAAGACCTTGCTGCCGGATCCCGGATAGGCGTGGGTAAACACAGCAGGCCGAGCTGCCGTAAACAGGGCGGCCAAATCTCCTTCCAGCGCCTCGGCAGGGCGATGTTGGGTTTGGCTGAGCATGAGGTCGGCCAGAGCACCGCGAATCACGCTGCCGGGAATGTAATCCTGGGCCTCGCTGATGGAGCCGCCCGGCTTTTGCCGACCGATGGCCAAGGGAGACTGAGCCGTTAGGGTGAGTTGAATGGCTTCCATCAGCTCCCTCCCTGGGCCAAGAAAGCCCAATCGGCTGCGGTGGGCTGGAGAGCCTGCAGGGATCCAGGATCCCAGTGCAGCCAGCCCAAACCTGCGGATTTGCTGCCCCCCAGCGCGATCAGGTGGTGCAGGGCCGCCAACAGGAGAGTTTTGCCCCAGGAAGGGCAATCGGGCAAAAGCTGCAGGGATCCGGAAAAAGTCAGCTCAGCCGCGGGAGAGGTCTCAATGAGGTAGAGCCGCTGATCCTCGGCGGTGCGGCGGCGGCGGTTGAGGGTGACCCCAGGGCGAAGGGTTGGTTCCAGAGCTGCTGGCGGCACCTCGCAGACGAGATCCTCCACCCACAGGCGGGCAGGCAGGGCCGGATTGCCGAATATCTGGCAGACCAGACAATGGGATCCGGCGTAGCCCTCCACCTGGTATTCGGGGCGGTGGAAATTTCCTGCGCTGCCCTCCCGCTGCGGACACATGCGCTCTGGGTCGGGAGAGCGGCAAATGGCCCAGCCCAGGCCACGGGCCAGTTTCTCGCACTCGTGGCGCAGCCGCCCCTTCAGTTGGGAGCCGGGAATGATCAGCCTGCCAAAGGCATCTTTGAGCAGGGGCTTATCCGCCAGGGAGCCGCTGGAGCCGCCGGCTCCCACCGCCAGGGCAGAGGCGAGGGTGGCCCTCAAAGGGATAGAGGTGATCGTTCGCCCCGCTTGGGGCAGCTCTGCCAGTCTCACCATCACTCCACCTCCGCCAGAACGGGCCGACCCTCGGCCTGGGGCTGTTTTTGCACAAAGGCGTACAAATCCACCAGATCCCGCCAGATGGTTTCATAGGTTGGCGTTGACGAGGATACCTGTGGCTCAACATACATCCAGGGGGGAAGGTGGCCGTCGTTGGTTTTGGCCTTGCACCAGGTGCGCTCAAAAGCCTCCATCAGCGGCTGCCCCTTTTTGCCCAGGCGGCTGCGGAAATAGAGATAGTTGAGGGTGGCGGTGCGTTTGCCTTTTTCCAAGAAGCTGCGAATCTGATAAAGCTGGGAGCGAGGAAAATTGGCCTCCTGCAGGGCTTGTACCGTTCTCAGCAACCCGTGGATTTCCGGGACGGTATAGGGGCCGGCGTAGAGCTTGAGGGTGTGGCTGTTCTGGCGGATCTCCAGAGCTTCCCGACGAAAATCCTGGATGCTGGAGGCAACCAGGGCGACCGACTTCAACGAGAGAAAGTCGATGGTGGCCACAGAGCAGTCCTTGTCTTTGGGCTTCAGCTTTTTCGCGTAGCTCTTGGCGGATTTCAACAGTTGTTCGGTGAGCTTTTCGGCGTAGTAAATGGGGGTGTCTTCCGAGGCGATCAGCACCCCCACCGAGGCGGAGAGCCGACAGAGCTTCCGATCTGCCGCCGGGTAGCGGTGAGGCACCTTGCCGGAAGATTGAGCTGCATAGGTTGCCGAGGTGTCCAGCAGGAGCTGCTCAAACTGCTCACAGAAGGTGGCGGCAATTTCCAGGGCTTTGTGGGCAGGCACCACCACCAACACATCGTCTCCGCCGATGGTCAGGATCTCGAAGGGGTGGATCCACTCGCCGTTGCGGTCTCTGCCGGTTTCCGGATCTGGGGATAGGCCGTGCAGCCGATGGGCCTGCAGGTGCTGGGCGAGGGCGTGGTAAACGGCTTTTTCCGTTGCCTCGGAAACATCCCGGCTAAATTGTCGGTAGGCTTCTGGGGTTTGGATCTGCTGCACATAGCCCCCCATGTCGTTGCCATCGGCGTAAAGGTAAGCCACAAAGCCCTGGCTGCCCAGGCTGGCGTTGGCCACTTCCCGTAGAGATTGGGCCTCGCCGATCCCCTGGACAGATCCCTGATGGGGCTGCAAATAGCGCTCCCGGTAGGGCTCGCCGGCGGGAGAGTTGAGAAAGCGGGCAAATCGCGTTACCCAGCTTTCCACAAAGCCGGGATCCCAGGTGGGGAACTTGCGGAACCACCCTTGCTTGCCTGTTTCAATGCGCTTGGCCTGGCGACCCACCAGGGCTTTGCGAGCGGTGGCTTCCGAGAGCCAGGGCTGATCGACCAGGTCGGCTTTGGCGATGGCAGGGCGACGGTCGGTGCTGTCGCGGCGCAGGTAGGGATGGGTTTCAAAAAAGGCGGGATGGGCGCGGCTGGGGCGACCGGGATCCGGATTGCCGTTGCGGCGGTGGTTGAAGCGGGCGGCCAGGTAACCCACCAACTCGTTGAAACTTTTGCGGTCTTGAAATCTGGCTTCGCTGCCATCCCCAAAATAGGCTCTCACCAGGGGATGGGTTTTGTGTTGCGCCAGCCAATCCAGCCAGGGGGTGCGTTCGATGGGATCCCGCAACAGGCCGTAGCGCAGTTCCAGCAGCCGAAAGGCGGATCCCACGGCGCAGGCGTTAGCGGTGAGGGTTTCTTCGGTGTAGCGCCGCTCGATGGCCTCACAGAGATCGTCCACATGGGCCGCCGGGCAAAAGGCCAGGAGATTGCCCCCGGTGGAGTAGATGATGAGCTCCGGGATCAGGGCTTGCGCCAAAGCCGGGTAGTGCTGCTGCAGCCAAGGCCGGATCTGCTCGGCCACATAGGCCCTCAGCTCTGCTTGAGACTCTTTCCCCAAACCTTCCCATCCCAGGTAGGTTTGCTCGGGATCCCCGAAAAAGGCGGGCAGATCCACCAGGTTAATGCGATCCAACAAAGCGGAGGCCCCGCGGATTTCCGACAGCTTGGCCGACTCGAAGACATAGCTCTTGATCTTGGTGGCCCCCCCGTAAACCAAGCCGATGCGGGTTGTCTGCTGCCACAGCTCCGGGTAGCGGGATTGCAGCTCCGCCGGGGTTCTGGGAAAGGTCTTCGCCGCCATGCTCTCCTGAAATTGGCGCACCTGAGCCAAAATGGGCCGTAGCTCTTCTGGGATCCCGGCCTCGTTGTCGGCGCGAACGGCGGCCCGCATCTGCTGCAAGGTCTCCAGGGCAAACTGGGGATCCCGCTGTTCTCCCCACGCCAGGCACCAGGCCAAGGCAACAGGAACGGGAGAGGGAGCAGAAGTAGGGGTCATGAGCAGCACCTGCGAAATGCGAAAAAGGAAGACAAGTCTTGGACAGGGCTTCCATCGGCTGCGACGGACAGATCCCTAAAGGCTGGGGGCAATTGGCCTCGATTTTTAATCCTTCGCGGAAGACCAAAGCCCTTCAAAAAAGGGTTTGCCGGTTGGGTGGGTAACCAATCGAATCAAGCCGAGAGATGCCATTGAGGTTACCGATTGTTTCAGCCATATCCGATAAACGCTCTCGCCTCATGGTTTTCAGTCCTCTAGCTTGCTAGCAGTATAGATCGAGTGCGATGGGTTGCAGACGATTTCAAGGCTTTCTTCAGATTGTGAGATTTTTTCTGCCTGTACAACGGGCAATTCGAGAGTAAACCCAATAAGAAGGGATCCCTTCTAAAATTTTCTCAATGGAAAGTTGGGTTTTGTGTTGATTGTTGCTGTGGACTGGGAATGGGCTGTGCCTATGCTGAGTTTCTCAGAGCCATCTGCTGATAGAGAAGCGAACGGCAAGTGGCCGACGGGATCCGAGTTGGTGGGGATCACCTTGGAAGTTCAGGCTCCTCGGTCTTACCTGCTGGATCCCCACTATGCCAAAGGGCTGCACGCCTGGTTCTTGAGCCAGGTGCAAGAGACAGACCCGCAGCTATCGGCCTATTTGCACGATGGAGAATCGGAGAAACCTTTTACCCTCTCCCGGCTGATGGGGCCGTTCCGCGAGCAGGGGGGGCGACCGCTGATCCCGCCTCATCTCCCCTTCCGCTGGTGGATCACCGGCCTCAACCCGCCGGTGGTGGAGTGGCTGCGAGGGTGGTGCCAACGGCTGCCCACCTGGCTGGAATTGCGGGGATCCCCGCTGCAGATCCTGGGATGGCAGATCTCGATCCCCCCGCGCACCTATCGTCAACTGTTGGAGCAGCCTCTTTCCCCCCGCTCCTGGAGCCTTTCCTTCGTCTCGCCCACCAGCTTTCGCCACCGGGGCCACCATCTGCCGCTGCCGATCCCTCGCAACCTGTTCCACAGCTATCTGCGCCGTTGGAACGATTTTTCCGGTCTGCCCATCGAGGCGGAGCCTTTTCTGGATTGGGTGGATGGGGAAGTGATCATCCAGCGGCACCGTCTGGAATCGGTGAAAACCACCGCAGGTCGCCAGGGATCCGTGACGGGATTCATCGGCTGTGTGCAGTTGGCTGTCTCCTCCCGTGCGCCTGAGCTGTTGCAGCAGCAGCTCCAAGCCCTGATCCACCTTGCCCCCTACTGCGGCACCGGCCACAAAACCCCCTTTGGGCTGGGGCAAACCCGCCTGGGTTGGTTGGCCGAAGAGCTACCCGCCTCCCCTGTCCCTTCCCGGGAAGAGCAGGTGGCCCAGCGGATCGAGGAGCTGAGCGCCCTCTTTCTCAGCCAGCGGCAACGACAAGGGGGATCCCGCGCCGAAAAAACTGCCCAACTGTGGGCGACGATCCTGGCCCGCCGCGAAGGTGGAGAGAGCTTACAACAGATCGCCGCTGATTTGGAGATGCCCTACGAGACGGTGAAGACCTATGCCAAGCTGGCCCGCCGCTCTCTCCAGTCTGGATCCCAGGACTACTCGTCGAGCAGTCTTCCCTAGATGACTTGAGGTACTTTGTTGAGCCTGATACATTCACGCTGAACTCTCCTGAACATGGTTCAGGAAAGAAGCGATCGCATCCTGCCTATCTCTGAGCAGG
>NZ_JANSIF010000076.1:0-10725 GCF_047461935.1 Synechococcus sp. R55.4
GGTAGTAATCCGTACTGAACATATTATACATTATTTTCAGTATAGTTGAGCTTATTATTGACTAGAGTCATGCTCCTGACCGTCCTGAAGACTTCCTTCCAGATCACCCTGGCTCCCCTGTCCATCGACCGTGTCCACCAAGAGGCCTCCCATCCGGGCAATGGAGCTGTGGTGGTGATGAGCGGCACTGTTCGAGACAACACCAATGGCCGCCCTGTCGATTACCTGGAATACCAAGCCTATGAGCCCATGGCTCTGAAGGTCTTCGCCGATATTGCCCGACAAATTCAGCAGCGCTGGCCAGATGCCAACAGTGTGGTCATCCACCACCGCATCGGCAAGCTGCGCATTGGCGAGATCAGCGTCTTGGTGGCGGTAGGCACCCCCCATAGGGCCGAAGGGTTTGCCGCCTGCCAATTTGCCATCGACACCCTCAAGCACAACGCCCCCATCTGGAAAAAAGAATACTGGCGAGATGGCACCAGCGCCTGGGTGAGCCTTGGCGCTTGCGAGCTCTCTTCGGCATAGATCCCCCTACACCATACCCACTTGCTCAGCCAAACCCAATTGCTGGCGGGCTGTTTGGCAATCTTGCTGAATTTGCTGAATCAAATCTGCCACCGTGGGAAATCTCCGCTCTGGGCGGATAAAGCCCCGTAGCGCCACCCGCACCTCTTGCCCGTAGAGATCTCCTGTCCAATCCAATAGATGCACCTCGACGGTGTGCTGTAAACCGGCAAACGTGGGCCGATGGCCAATGTTCATCACCCCAGGTAGAGCTGCCGCAGCAGCAGGCACATCCACCCAAACGCTGTACACCCCATCGCGGGGCAAAAACTTCTCCGGAGGCAAGCGGAGGTTGGCGGTGGGAAAGCCCAGTTGTCGGCCCCGCTGATCCCCTTGCACCACCTCTCCCATCAGACGATAGGGGCGACCCAAGAGCGCTTCGGCAGTGGACACCTCCCCAGTCGCCAGGGCAGCTCGAATGCGAGAGCTGCTCACCCGTTCCCCGTTGAGTTTCGTCTCCGGGATTACCTCCACCGGAATGCAGCGCTCGGATCCCCAAGCCTGGAGCGTTTGGGCGTTGCCGGAGCGACGGTGACCAAAGCAAAAATCCCAACCGACGCTGAGATGGCGAACGCGCAGGCCCTGTTCAAGTACCGTTTGGATAAACTCTTGGGGGGGCTGGCAGGCAAATGCAGGGGTGAAGGGGAGCAGTACCACCTGCTCAAAGCCCATTTGCGCCAACAGATCCAGCTTTTCGGCAGGGGGAGTGAGCAACAGCTGAGGCCGCCTCGTCAAGACTTCCTGGGGATGGGGATGAAAGGTGAGGACAGTACGTACCCCCTGAAGAGAATCTCGAATCGGCTGCAGCACCTTCTGATGGCCCAGATGCAAGCCATCGAAGTTCCCGATGGCCACAGCGGTGGGTCGCAAGGTTTGAGCCAGATCAGAAGTGATGTGCACTGTCCGGGATCCTAAAAACAGCCAACCAACTGCCTACCCCAGAGGCCACAGCAGGGCCACCAACCCACTCAAGCCCACTACGCCCCACAAGCTCCGTCGCAGGCGCTGCAACACAGGATCAATCTGATACCTGACAATCAGCCGATGCTGAGCCAGCTCCTCTTCTGACTTGGCATACATCGCCCCATCGTACCAGCCACTTTCTTCATAGGGAATCTGGGCTTGTACCAAGCGCCGCCGCACATAAGCCCATCCCAAGTAGAGATGGAGCAACACCAGGCCGAGCAAGACATTGGCCCCCAGCACCGACCCAGAGACAAAGTGGCCCCAATCTCCGGCAAAGCTGCTCCAAACCAGCGGGGAAACCGCCAGCACAACAGCTCCCCAAACCCCAAAGATTCGTTTTAAGTAAGGGATCCACCCCAAAGCAGGCCAGGAAAAAGGAAAGGCTTCCCTCAGCTCTGCATATTGCCGGAGCGGCTGTTGCTCAGCGGGAATGGGATGGAAGGGATCCAGCATACGCCTTAACGTATCTACACAAAATGATATCGGTCGGGTTGGCCCCCCGCCAAGCCTATCCTCAGACCTCCATCTCTCGACGAAGACAGCCTAGAAATCCAGCCCAGGCATCTTCCCGATCAACCGAAGGGGAGCGGGGTATCGTATTTATTAAAGTGTGGTCGCGTCTACAACTTATCCCATCATGAGCGTCACGAGCGAATCTGCCGCCACTGCCGCACCCTATGTAGTCTTAAAAGAGCCGGATGGCAGCCAAAGAAAACACGTTCTCTCGGGAGCGACCGCTTGGACCCTAGGCCGCGATGAAGACAACGCCATCGTCTTGAGCGATCCCAGCGTTTCCCGCCAACATGCCCTGCTGCAATACCTCGACAACAACAGCATCTATCTCATCGATCTGGGCAGCCGCAACGGCTCGTTTGTCAACAATCGCCGCGTCAGCATTCCCACCCTGCTGCAGGATGGGGATCACCTCACCCTTGGACAATCCCAGCTCGAGTTCCACAGCGGATCCCTGGCCAGCTCAGAACCCAGCCCCGCGGCCAAACCTTCGGACACCCTGGTTTTACAAACCCGCTGGCTGATCTCGGTGGCGGTGGTCGATGTGCGAGGGTACGGACAACTGACTCAACAACTGGACGAGCGCCTGCTTTCCCAGGTGATGGGAGATTGGTTCCGGCGGGGGGGGGATATCATTCAGCAGTACGGGGGCACTGTCGATAAATACATTGGCGATGCGATTATGGCCGTTTGGTTCCATGTGCCCCAAGCCAACACTGCTTCTCTGGGCACGGAAGTGCCGGGAATTCACCTCGATGTGAAGTCGGTTTTGCAGGCCATAGCGAAGCTGTTTCAAATGACCGAGCAACTGAACGGTGAGTTTCCGCTGCCTTCTCCCATTCGTCTGGGGGCAGGGGTCAACACAGGCTCGGCAATCGTGCGCCAGGTGGGCAACAACACCCGCCAAGAATATACGGCTCTGGGAGATACGGTGAATTTGGCCTTTCGCATCGAGAGCGCTACCCGCACCCTCAACGCCGACCTGGCGATCAGCCAGGACACCTATACCTGCTTGGCCAAACAGCTGGGGCAGGCAGCCGCCTGCTTCTCCCATCAGGCTGTGGAGATGAAGGGGTATGCCCACCGCCATCAGGTGTACTACTGCGATGTGCGGTCTTTGCAAGCCGTTCTCAGCCCCTAGACTTGGATCCGACTACCCAGAGACGTCTTGCCGCTGTCTGCTGTCTGACAGAGCAAGGTGGGGGATCCCGCTGTTCTTTTAGAACCTCCTGCTGCTCCTTGAGCCGATAAGATGGCAAGGCCCATTTCGACTGCACAAGAGCCTGGCCCATGACTCTGGTCAATCGCCCCGAGGTGGTGGCAGAGCTAACCGAACTCTACCATCAGTACGAAGCTGCCCTGACGAGCAATGATGTGCCCACCCTGAACCGCCTGTTTTGGGATGGCCCCCAGGTGGTGCGCTTTGGTGTGGGGGAAAATCTCTACGGGGGAGACGAGATCAAGGCTTTTCGCCAACGGCGTCCTCCCACGAATTTGGCCCGCGAGATGCTGCGTTTGCAGGTAGTCACCTTTGGGGCGGATTGCGGCTCGGTCACCTTAGAGTTTCGCCGTCCGGTGAACGGGATCCCTCGCTTGGGCCGCCAAAGCCAGATGGGGTACAGGTTCCCCGATATCGGCTGGAAGATTGTCTCTGCCCACGTGTCGTTTTTGCCGGAAGATCAGGGGGAAATGCTGCGCAAAAGCTGCGGATCCACCTCGCCCACATAGGTATTCAAGCCAATGGCTGTGGCGATCAAAGCCCCGTCCACCTCCACCCGCCGATACTGGGAGATGGCCTCTGCCAGGGGTACATCCACCACCCGCCGATTTTGCCAGGCCACCATGCGGTCGTATTTGCCTTGGGCGATCAAGTCCACAGCAGCCACCCCAAAGGCTGCTCCCAGCAGGCGATCCAGAGGAGAAGGCGTACCTCCCCGCTGCAGGTGGCCCAAAACCATAACCCGGGTTTCGATGCCGGTGCGCAGGGCGATCTCATTGCCGATGTAATGGCCAATGCCGCCGTAGAGAGACTGCCCCAGGCTGTTGGTGTAGGTCACCGGCTCCCCCGACTCGGTGCGAACTGCCTCCGCCACCACCACGATGCTGAAGTTATTGCCCCGCTCTTTGCGGTCGCGGATTCTTTTGCAGACATTCTCCAGCTTGTAGGGAATTTCCGGGATCAAAATCACATGCGCCCCCCCGGCAATGCCAGCGCTGATGGCAATGTGGCCAGCATCCCGCCCCATCACCTCCATGACCATGACTCGGCTGTGGCTGATGGCCGTGTAGGTGAGCTGATCTAGGGCTTCCACAGCCACGCTCAGAGCTGTGTTGAACCCCACCGAATACTCGGTGGCACCGACATCGTTGTCGATGGTCTTGGGGATCCCGACAAAGTTCCAATCCCCCTGCAGGGCCAGTTGCCGGAGAATGGCCAAGCTGCCATCCCCCCCCACCCCGATCAGCGCATCCAACCCAAGCCGGTGGTAGCCGGTGATCACTTCTGCCGAGCGATCCACCAAGCTGCCGTCGGGCATAGGGTAGGCGAAGGGGTTGCCTTTGTTCACGGTACCCAAGATGGTGCCGCCGTAGCGCAAAATGCCGGAAACCCGCTTCACATCCAGCAGCTCCGCCTCCACCGGTCGAGCCATGAGCCCTGCCGTCGCATCTTTGATGCCATAAACTTCCATGTCGTAGTCGCGGGCCCGCCGCACCACCGCTCGAATCACGGCGTTGAGGCCGCCACAATCGCCGCCGCTGGTGAGGATCCCGATTCGCTTACGTTTGGGCATAGAGCTCTAGTTAAAGAAAGGTGAACATCCTGAACAGAGATAAGGGTCTATATCGCTTGCAGAGAATCCCTACTCAATCGCAAACTACGGATGTGATCCAGTCGATCATTATCCCAATTATCTTGGTTCAATCAGCTCTGGAGAAACACCTTCTGGTTGGGGGAGTGCTGAAAAAGAAGAAATTGAGGGATCCATACAGCCCAGCAAGATCAGGTCAGCTTGCGTTCCCGGTGGGGTTTGGGGTTGGCGATCAAGCCCAGCCGTTAAGCATCCTTCACAAAAAGAATTAAGAAACATTGCCGCACAAGCTGCCGATTAGGAAAGACTTCTATATCTCTGAGGATAGATCTTTCCAAAAAAACTTGGGGGCAACAATCCACTCAAAAACTGAAATCATTTGTTAAGCAGGGATGATCAAAACCCGGCCAACCCGATGATAGGGATGAGGATAGAGATAAGGCATCCAGTCTGATTTGGGAGCAGTACCATGACTCAAACCATTGCCCAGTGTGCTCTACAAGGGGCCTCAGAGTTGCTCAGCCGCTACCAGCGGGGAGAGCGCCATTTTCCCCAGTCCTGCTTGGAGTATGCCTTCTTGAGGGGGGTCGATCTGCGAGGGGCCAATCTCGAGGGATCCGATTTGCATGGGGCTAACCTGCGCTACGCCAACCTGCGGGGCAGCAATCTGGCGAAGGCTGATCTGCGCTGTGCCGACCTGCGCTATGCCGACCTTGAGGGAGCCTGCTTGGAAGGGGCCAATTTGAGGGGATCCCTCTACAATCACAGCACCTGCTTCCCGGTGGGGTTTGATCCGGTGACGGCAGGGATGCAGCCCTTTGAGTTCTGATTGGGGAAGGAGAGGGGATCCCTGAGCCCTCAGGCCAAGGGAAAGCGCTCCCGCAAATCTCGAATCACCGGAGCGGGCACCAGATGATCGATGGGGCCGCCCAGCTTGGCGACCTCCTTCACCAGGCTGCTGCTGACAAAACTGTGCTCGCTGGCGGTGGCAAGGAACAAGGTTTCCAGTTCGGGAGCCAAAAGCTTGTTGGTGTGGGCCATTTGCAGCTCCACATCGAAGTCCGACAAGACTCGCAAGCCGCGCACGATCACCTTTGCCCCCCGTTGACGGGCGTAGGCCACCGTCAGACCTGAAAACGTATCAACCTCAACATTTTTGAGATGGGCCGTGGACAGGCTAATCTGGGCTTGCCGCTGCTCTGGGCTGAACAGAGGGGTTTTGTTGGGGTTTTTCAAGACGGCGACAATCACCTTAGAAAAGAGACGACTGGCTCGCTCGATAACATCGAGATGTCCAAGGGTAATGGGGTCAAAGCTGCCGGGGTAGAGGGCGATCATGGCCAACCTCGTGCTATTCCTCAGCCTACCTGGTCTCGGGCCCAAGCCAAATAGGTTGTGCTCACTTGAGTGGCTGCCAGAGCTAGGATCTCGGGCTCAGCGTAGGGGTGCAGCTCTCGCAGCCGTTGTTCCAGGCGGGGATAGGCAGTTGCGGGCAATTTGAGCAGGATGAGGAACTCGGCATCGGCCTGCAGGGATCCCTGCCAGCGATAGTAGGACGTGATCCCGGGCAAGACCTGGGCACAGGCCACATAACGTTCGGCCACCAGGGTATGAGCCAAGCGATGGGCCTCGGCTTCGGATCCCACCGTGGTCATGACAACCGCGAGGGTATCGGGTGTGATCTTATCGTCCATGCGGGGCAGTGGTTAACCAAGCGGTTCCTCCCTATCCTATCGCCCGCCAAGTTAGACGCTCCTAGCTCAACGGGGGCCTAGATTTGCCGAAATAGGGCCGCTTCTGGTGCCAGCGCCAGGCAGTTTGAATGATCTCGGCCAAGTCGGTGTAGAGAGGTTTCCAGTTGAGATCCCGAAAGATGGCACCGGCATCGCCCACCAAGCGCGGGGGATCCCCAGGTCGACGTGCTCCCATTTGCACCGGGATCCGCTTTCCGGTCACGGCTGCTGCGGTGGCAATGACCTCTTTGACGGAAAAGCCTTGGCCATTGCCCAGGTTGTAGGCTGCTGGTACGGGTCGGCCAGAGGCCAGCGCTTCTACCGCCAACACGTGGGCTTGAGCCAGGTCGGTGACGTGAATGTAGTCGCGGATACAGGTGCCATCGGGGGTATCGTAGTCATCTCCAAAAACCGTGATGTGGGGACGTTGGCCGCCGGCGACCTCCAACACCAAGGGGATCAAGTGGGTTTCCGGGTCATGGGCCTCCCCAATTTCACCATCGGGATCGGCTCCGGCGGCATTGAAGTAGCGCAGGCTAATGGATCGGATCCCGTGGGCAACCTGGAAATCTTGCAAGATCTGCTCCACCATTAGCTTGCTCTGGCCGTAGGGGTTGATGGGACGTTGCGGATGACTTTCGGGAATGGGAATCCGCTCTGGCACCCCATAAGTGGCACAGGTGCTGGAGAACACTATGTAAGGGATCCCGTGATCTCGCATGGCCTCCAGCAAGTTCAGGGATCCGGCCACATTGTTGCGGTAGTATTTGCCGGGATCCTTCACCGACTCGCCCACATAGGCATAGGCGGCAAAGTGGATCACCCCTTCCGGGCGATAGTGTTGGATGACTTGATCAAGCCGCTTCCGGTCGGCGAGATCCCCAATCTCCAACGGCCCCCAGCGAACTGCCCAGGGGTGCCCGTAAACCAAGTTGTCGTAAGTGATGGGCAGATGGCCAGAGGCCGCCAGAGCTTTGCAGGTGTGGCTGCCGATGTAGCCCGCCCCGCCGGTAACCAGGAGACGCATACGCCAGCTTAGATAGGGATCGCACCCAGGGTAAAGGTTGTCAACGGGATCCCTTCAAGCTCCAAAAGCTTCTTTGGCGGCGTACATGACCTCCACACTGATCTCGGTCAAGCCTCGTTCGCGGGCAAATTTTTCGGTGTTGCGTTTAACCTTGCCGCGCACAAAGCCGGGCACCTTGTTCAGCTCCGCCTGGGCTTCCCGCGTCCAGATGAGGTCGGAATCGGCGCTCAGGCTCTTGTGAATCACCTCCTTGGTGTCGTGGCCACCGAAGATCTCCAACAGGTGATCTTCCATGCCCAGGGTAAAGGAGTTGTAGATCAAGTCCACAATTTGGTTGGCGCCCTCGTAGCCCAAAAAGGGCCGGTAGCCGATAGGGAAATCCTGCACGTGGATGGGGGCCGAGATGACCCCACAAGGGATCCGCAGCCGTTTGCCCACATGCCGCTCCATCTGGGTGCCGAAAATCGCAGCAGGTTCCGCCTGGGCAATGGCGTCCGCCACGCGGGTGTGATCCTCCGTCATCAAGATCTGATCGCAATACCCTCCCACCTCTGCCTGGAACCACTCCCCATCGTAGGTGCAATAGCTGCCCGCCCACACCACGTGGATCCCCATCTCGCGGGCCAGGATTTTGGTGATGGCCGCCGCGTGGGTGGAATCCCCGAAGACCACCGCTTTTTTGCCGGTTAGGTTTTGGCAGTCGATGGAGCGGGAAAACCAGGCCGCTTGGGAAATGTGCAGCGTTTGCTCCTGGATGTAGGCTTCGTAATCGACAGGGATCCCTTGCTCGTTTAGGATCTGCTGGATCTGGCGGATGAAGCGAGCCGTTTCCACCACCCCCATCGGGGTGATCTCAATGTAAGGCATGCCGAATTCCTGCTGCAGATAGCGAGCTGTCATCGGCCCCAGCTCCCGGTAGGGCACCACATTAAACCAAGCCCGCCCCAGGTGTTTGAGATCGTGGACACTGGCCCCTTGCGGGATCACCAGGTTGAGCTGGATCCCCAGATCCCGCAGCAGCACCTTCAGCTCCCGCAGATCGTGGGCATTGTGAAACCCTAGGGTGGAAATGCCAAGGATGTTACAGGAAGGCCGCTCCGTCTTTTGGGGCGAGTCGTTCAGCTCCCCCTGTTTGCGAGCTTTGGTGATGTAGAACTCCACAATCTGGTGCAGGGTGCGATCTGCTGCCTGCAATTCGTTAACCCGGTAGTGGTTGACATCTGCCAGCATTACGTCGCAGCGACTGGCCAACTGGGCCTGCCGGACAAAGTGATGCAGATCTTCCTGCAAAATGCTGGAAGTGCAGGTGGGGGTGACGACGATCAGATCCGGGTGCTCCTCCCCGTCTTTGCGGACGATGTTGCGAATCACCTTTTCGTCGGATCCCCGCGCCAACACCTGCCGATCGACAACGCTGGTGGTCACCGGGGTAAAGTTCCGCTCTCGCTCCAACATGGAACGCATCACGTTGAAGTAGTCGTCCCCAAGGGGGGCGTGCATGATGCTGTGAACATTTTTGAAAGAACTGGCCACCCGCAGCGTGCCGATATGGGCAGGGCCAGCGTACATCCAATAGGCCAATTTCATGGGCAGCCTCTCAAGAAAGCCAGAGACAAAATCAAGGATCCCAACCCACCGCCGGATGTGCACCCGCTGGGAATCTCTCCTGGCATTGTAGAACGCTCAGCAGCCGGCATCCCTTGGCTGTCATCCTCCGTAACTCCCAACCGAGACGCTCCCAAGCCAAACTCGATCAAAAGAAAAACAACCCTGCCAAGGCAAGTGTGATTACGGGGATCCCCCTACTCCGCCCAAAGGGCTTGTTCCATCCTAGAAATAGGAGCGATGGATACCCATCTGGCTCCAGAGCCCAAGCTGAGGAACTTCAGGGATCCTGACAGGGAATCGGCTGGTGGACAAGAGCAGAGGAGTTTTTGTATTTTTCGTTACATGTTAACTTTTGGAGACAAAACATGTAGCTCTACAACGTTGAGCAGAGATTCTTGTTTACAGAAGCAAGCTTTCCGTTGGAGAAGGCAGACTAACAGAGGGAAGAGAGATGGCTAATGTTTCCCTCAATACAAACTCGACACAAAGCATAAGAATTGTCGATTATTGACGATTTCATGCGCCGTAATCGATCAAAGGTTGCTCCTTCTTCAAAGGTAAAGGTGTGAGGTGAAAGCTTATGGGTTCCACAACGATTTCTTGGCAACGTGCTCGCAGAGCTCCTCAGGAGCTGACCGGTTCCATGACTTCCGTGCACTTCAAACCTACAACTCACCTGCGCGACTGGTTGCAGGCTCCATTGCGTCCCATTCAATCGGCTATGGATAACTTTAGCATCCGCGATCCACGCTTGGCCCATTTCCTTTGCCAGTGGATCCCGGCCCGCTGCCCCTTTGAGCGAGATGTGGTGCTGTTTGGCCATAAGGTGATGCACATTCCGCCCATGTGTAAGCTCAACCCCCTCTACGACCAGGTGGCAGGGCTGCGCTTCCGGGCTTTGTCGTTTCTGGCAGAACGGGGGGAAGACATTAGCCGTTATGTGTAGGATAGGGGAACGCGGTCAATTCTGGCGGGGATCAGGATTGGGGCAACTACATTTTAGTAGTTGCAAATCCTCAAGCAACTGGGGTATGTCTGCCTAGATAATGGAGTCTGGATAATTGAGTTATAGTCGCTTCAGGTTAGGGTGAGACGCCCAGGCCATTGAGAGAAGCCTTCTGGCTCTATGAATTCAACGTTTTGGGTGCGGGTGCAGTGTCCTAGTTTGAGCGGAAACCAAGGACTCCGTCCCGCTGTCGCGAGGGGATGTGACACCACTTGCCCATTGCTGTCGGTGTAGAAGCTGGCCAGACCCACATCCAACCCCACTACCTGGCCGGTGTACCCTGCCTGCTCTACCCACACCTAAGGCCTTGAATGCACCTGATCGTGGGGCCTTTCTTGGCAGCCCAGGCATCTCGCCCTAAACTGAAACGGCTATGGATGCAACTTCACTGTTGCCGCCAGGGAAACAACAAGAAAATCCCCCGGCATTGGCCAGGGGATCGTCTGCTTTTGTCAAGCCGTCAGGTCAGACCATCAGCCACGCACCGCAGGCGCC
>NZ_JANSIF010000077.1:0-10230 GCF_047461935.1 Synechococcus sp. R55.4
ACATCCAGCCCCACCGCCTCGCCGGTGTAGCCCACCTTCTCCCGACGCTCCACGTCCAGGCAGAACTGGGCGTAGTACCCATCGGCCCTGCGTATGACCCTCACCCGGTTGATTTTCAGGGTGAGGATGTCCCGCCGTGCCTCGCCGTTGCAGTACAGGGCAAAGGTGCCCGCCTGGAAGCCGTCCGTGAAGGTGATGGACATGCCGTCAGGAGACAGCTTCCAGCCGGACAGCTTGTACTCCACCGAACGACAGTGTTTCTGGAACTTGGGATAGCCCTTCCGGGCTGCCTTCTCCTTGCAGCGGCGGTAGAAGTTGGAGATGGCAGACCAGGCCCGCTCCGCACTGGCTTGCCGGGCTTGAGAGTTCAGCTTCTGGGCGAACGGGAACTCTCTGGCTAAGTCCTTGCAGAGGGAGTACAACGTGGCCCTGTTCACCCCCTGATGATCCATCCAGTGGCGCAGGCACTTGTTGCGCACGAACTGGGCAGTCCGGATGGCCTCATCCAGGGCTTGGTACTGCTGGGCTGTGCCGTTGAGGAGCTTGGCTTCGAGGACGCGCATGGGCCCACTCTAGCGCAGGTTAGCAAGATAAAAGCCGCCCTGGTCGCGTCAGCGGGCCGTAGGCCTTAGGGCGGGGCTTTAGACCCAGTTTTTTGGTAACTGTTCCGGGGTGGGACGGGCAGGGGTGTCAATCACCGTGTGCTGAAAGCCTGTGGGCGTGGGAGTGGTGGGATCCCCGGCCAATACCTTGATAGGAAAGGATGATCCCCGTTCTGCCCAGCGAGAGGCCGAGCGATTGGGATCGGCATCGATCAACAGGGCCATCCCCGACCCACCCGCAGGAGCTGCCCCTTGTTTTTGCTGAAGGTAGAGGGCCAGGTGTACCGCTGTAGTGGTTTTGCCCACGCCCCCTTTGAACCCCAAGACCGCGATATTCATCTGCCACACACCCTCCCACCCTGGTTTTACTGCCCAGTTGCGCAGGCGGCAAGAGGCTAAAGTGGGCATTGGGGTCTTGGGGCAAATCGGAAGAGCCGGGCGCGGGGGGAAGCGTTCCCGGTTCCGCAATCTTTAGGCTTCGCCGGTAGGATATCCTTGGCTGGCATAACCGGCTGGCTTTGGAGAATCTGACCATGCCTCATCTCTCGCGATCCCATTCCTCCTTGGGCTTGGCTCGCTCTTGGTCTATTCCGCTGGGGTTGTGTCTGGCCCTGAGCATAAGCGCCTGTGGCGGCGGGGGTTCCAGTCGCCCGCTTCCCCCAGTCTCAGCTCCTCCCACAGGACGAATTGAGGGATCCCATTTCGACGATCTCAACGGCAATGGGCTGCGGGATCCGGGGGAGCCGGGGCTGCCGGGCATCGCCACCTTTTTGGACTTAAACGGCAATGGCCGCCTCGACCCGGGGGAGCCCAGCACCGTCAGCGATGCCAGCGGTAACTTTCGCTTCTCCAACTTGCCCCCTGGCACCTACCGCGTCACCGCCCTTTTGCCCCCAGGGCGAATCTTCACCACGCCGCGCTCAGGCTTGGGGCTGGAGCGGATTGTGGGCGGCAGACCTGCTCCCGAAGGGGCCTTTCCCTGGATGGTGGCCTTGCTGAACGCGGCTGAGCCGGATCCCTTTCGAGCGCAGTTTTGCGGCGGATCCCTGATCGCGCCGGAGTGGGTAGTTACCGCTGCCCATTGTTTTTTCGACGAACAAGGCAAGCAGGTAGTGAGTGCCCAAAATCTGGATCTGCTGTTGGGTACCAACCGCCTACAAATCGGCGCCGGTCAACGCATTCGCGCCGCGCAAATTGTCCTCAACCCCGGCTACAACCCCCAGGTGGGGAAACTTGGGGGGAACGACATTGCCCTGGTGCGCCTTTCTCGGCCAGTGGCTCTGGCCACCCTGCCGCTGGTGCAGCCCAACCAAACCAACCTGACAGCCCCCGGCACTGCCGCCACCATCCTCGGCTGGGGAGCCACCTTCCCCCGCGCCCTGGATCAAGAGCCCAGCGGCTTTCCCCGAGATTTGCAGCAGGCCACCGTTCCCATCGTCTCCAATGCGGTGTGCAACGCGCCCCAATCCTACAATGGCAACATTTTAGATACCATGCTCTGCGCCGGCTTTCCTCAGGGGGGAGTCGATGCGTGTCAGGCTGATAGCGGTGGGCCTTTGATTGTGTCCAGTGGCACGGGTTTTGCCCTGGCCGGAATCACCAGTTTTGGCATCGGCTGCGCCCAGCCCAATTTCTATGGGGTGTATACGCGGGTGTCTAGCTTCGCCGGTTTTGTGCAATCGGTAATCGGCAGTGCCCCCAGCCCAACTCCAGCACCACCCTCCCCTCCACCCCCCACCGGGACAACTGCTTCATTCGTTGTCAATTTGAGGGAAGGTGAGGTGGTTGCGGGGCTCAACTTTGGCAGCCGGCTACAGTGAATAGGAACTGTAGCAGCAAGCAGCGGGGCGGAGATGGTTTAGGATAGGGATCCCTGTTGTAACCAAACCCATTTGATCGACGGAGGAGATGTCTTTCCTATGACCCAAGTGACGATTGGCGAAAACGAAGGGATCGAATCTGCGCTGCGTCGCTTCAAGCGTCAGGTTTCTAAGGCGGGCATTTTACGGGACTTGCGCAACCATCGGCACTTTGAAACCAACCTAGAAAAGCGCAAGCGCAAAGCGGTAGCCGTCCGGCGGAACCGCCGCAAATCTATGGCCTAGGCTACTGCCGACACTCGGAAATCTGAACCCCTCTGAACAGGGCTTGTGGCCTTGCCTGAGGTTCTGACGTTAGTTTCTCGGAATCTGGGTTGGGCCAGCCTGCAGGGATCCGCTCAACACGTTAATTTCCAGCATCAGTTCTTCGCCAACATAGCTCTCGGGCAAAGGAGCAAAGGGGGCTGAGCGCTGGATGGCACTGAGCACGGCTGCATCCAATAGGGGATCTTCTGAGGGGGTTTGCAGGCGCAGTTCCCGCAGGGATCCCTGTCGATCCAGACGCACCTGCACCACCGTTACGTAGGATCCGGATGCCCGCCGTACCATCCAGTGTTGGCGAACCCTTTCTTGGAATTGAGCCAAGTAGTCTCCCCAATCCGGATCGGCGACGGCATTGAGGCTGGGTGGGCCTGCCCGCGAGGACTCTATCCCACTGGTGCGACCAAGGCTGGAGCTGTGGGATCCGGTAGGAAAAGTCGGGGGCAAGGTGGGAGAAGGCTCTTCCAACGGGGCTGCGATCGGCTCTGGAGAGGGCAAAGTTGGATGCGGATCCGCTGGAGCCGACAGGTAGGGTTGTGGCAAAACCTCAGGAGAACTTGCTGCTCTTTCGGGTTGAGGCTTGAGGGATTGAGCAGGAGAGATCTGAGCCGATTTGGTCTCCACTGCTGCTGCCGAGGAGGTAGCCAGTAGGCTTTGCAGATGCTGACGATAGTCCTGCAGTTGCTGGCGCTGTGGAGAGGACAGAGGCCAGTGATCCAGCCATTCTTCCGTCAGATGTAGCGCCTCCGCCCAATTGTGATCGGCAACTGCCTGCTCCAGAGCTGCTAAACCCGCTGACAGATTTTCTAACCTGGCCTTTGGCTGCTGCTGAGGAGAGGCAGAGTCGCGGTTGGGTTGGGGCATCTCAAGCTCCCTTGGGGATGGGGGGAGGATCCCAGGGACAGGACTCCCTGCGGCTGAGGCAACCAAAGGCTGTGCCGCCGCAGAAGTGGCCTCTTCACTTGGGCTGGGCACTTGCGACTGCCGCACCGATACGTGATCCCGAGGTTCAGAGACACCGGACTCACGGGCGGAGACGGGCGCAATCCACTGCGGCTCTGGGGGCGGCTCATCCGCCATCTCCACCCACTGAAAGGAGATTATCTCCTCCTCCGGGATCCCAGGCCGCCAACCCATCCAGCTCATCGCCATGAAATGCAACGCGATGAAATGCAACCCTGCCGAGAGCACGTTGGCCAGCCCCAGGCGCCAAGGTAAGGAGCGGCGTTCCTGCTGTCGTTCTTGTTGAGAACGGCTGAGGCGGGGCTCTGGATCCACCTCTCCGTCTGTCAAGCAATTTGCCTGGCTCTCAGCAGCCGGTTCTGGTTTGGGGGAGGTGGACTCTGCAGTAGGTTGGGCCGGGATCCCTGTGTTACGGAGATCTCGGTTGGGGTTCAATTCGTTTTGCACCTTTCCACCTCTCCCCACAGCCACATGCCAACAGAAGCCCACTGACACTTTTCTACTGTCAGAGGATCGCACAGTGCGTATCCTGGAGGGCACCTGGTTTATGCCTTTTGGTCGCAAGCTCAAAATCACCTACCCCAACGGCCTCATCCACATCATTTTCACAGCGGCTACCCCCATCGACGACCAAACCTCGCAGGTGGTGCAATTCTGTTTACGCAACGATTCGGAAGCAGAGGTGAGTGCTGAGAGTATCATCGCCTTCGATCGGCAGGTGACCCTTGAGGATCAACGGGTTCTGGAAAGCACCGACTATGACGTTCCCCTCGATATCAAGGCGGAGCAGCACATGTTTACCGATAAACCCAGCATCGTCATGCGTCGCAAGCTGGCTGCCCTCTTGAAAGCTCACGGAGAGGTGGAAGCGCGGCGGAGCAGGGATCCCGAACCCACGCCAATGGTCGGTCAGACCCAAAAGAGGGGCCGGAGCAGCCCCCCTTGGGTTTGAGAGTCTTGATTAGATTCCTCGTCAGAGCAGGGAGAGGCGCTCTCCTCGTAACTGGAACTACTTGATCTTGACGGTGGCGCCGGCTTCTTCCAGCTTCTTCTTGATGTCGTTGGCTTCCTCTTTGGCAACCCCTTCTTTGACGGGTTTGGGAGCCGCCTCGACCAGATCTTTGGCATCCTTCAGACCCAAGCCGGTCAACTCGCGCACCACCTTGAGGATGGCGATCTTCTTGTCGGCTGGCACAGCCTCGAGGATGACATCAAAGGCAGTTTGCTCTTCCACCGGCTCAGGGGCTGCCGCCGGAGCTGCCGCCGCCGCTGCCACAGGAGCTGCCATGACCATGCCGCCGGCTGGGGCTGCTGCACTGACGCCAAAGGTTTCCTCGATGGCTTTCACCAGCTCGGAAGCTTCCAGCAAGCTCAAGGCTTTCAACTCTTCCAAAATCTTTGCAACGCGCTCTGAAGACATGATGGTTTCTCCTTGGGGGTAACAGAATCGATACACAGGTTTGGGCTGATGAACTGAAGCCCTTTATGCGGCCTCCTTGTCGGCAATGGCCCGGATGGCCCGCCCCAGAGAGGCTGGGATCTCGTGGATACCGCGCGCCACTTGCGTGGGCACAGCATTGAGCCCGACCGCCAGGCCGGTGGCCACCGACTTGAGGCTGCCCGCCACTTGGGCCATGAGCACTTCCTTGGGCGGTAGCTCGGCGATGGCCTTGGCCTGCTCCAAGGTCAGGGATAGCCCTTCAATGCCAGCACCGCGGAACTCGGTTTTCTTGGTTTGCTTGGCAAAATCTTGATACGCCTTCAGGGCGGCTGAAATATCGCCCCGAATCAAGATAAAGGCCGTCGGCCCCGCCAAAAAGGGAATGATCCCTGCCCAAGCTTTTTGGTCGGCGATGGCTCGCCGCATCAGGGTATTCTTAACAACCATGCAAACCGAATCCGACTTGCGCAGCTCTGCCCGCAGTTGGTCCATCTCCGCAACGGTCAGCCCCTTGTAGTCGATCACCAGCACCATTTGGCTGGCCTGCAGCAGGGATCGGACTTTATCGACGATCTCCGCTTTCTTCGCTAAAGGTTGCTTGCCCATGCGCTCACCTCCTTTGTTGTCAATGGTCACCCAGGGTTAACGGGTGGTGAATCTGGGTTCTGCCAAACAGAATGCGTCCCAGCCGTGGCCGAGACGCATGGAGATAAGCGCACCCTCAAAAGCGATCCAAGAAGGGATCCCTTTGAACTTCGCTCAAACCTCGGCAGGACATTAAGCCCGCGGGCACCTGCTGTCTTCGGCTTGCTATTCAACTGGGGAAAAACGCTCTGCCGGGATCCTCCTCCAAATTCACTCACTCAAACCCTTTTCAACCCATCGCAGCGCCGAAGCCAGGCTTAGGTCGCCAACTTCAGCTCCCGCAGGGCATTGATATCAACCTCAATCGAGGGGCCCATTGTAGCAGAAACGTGTAGGGTTCGCCAATACTTGCCCTTGGCTCCAGAGGGACGGTTGCGATCGATGGACTCCTGCACTGCCTTTAGGTTCTCCAGCAGAGCTTCGACGGGGAACTTGCACTTGCCGAAGATCAAATGCACAATGCCGGTGCGATCCGCCCGGTACTCCAGCTTGCCGGCCTTGAACTCCTTAATCGCTTGGGCCAGATCCATGGTTACCGTTCCCCCCTTGGGAGAGGGCATGAGGCCGCGCGGCCCCAACAGCCGCCCCAGCTTAGCCACCTGGGGCATCACATCGGGGGTGGCGATCAGAAGGTCAAAATCCATCATGCCCTTGCTGATTTCCTCGATCAGGTCTTCATAGCCAACCCGATCCGCCCCTGCATTTTGGGCCTCCACCACTTTCTCGCCGCGGGCAATCACCGCCACTCGGATTTCTTGGCCGGTGCCCCTGGGCAAGACTACAGTGGTGCGCAGTTGTTGGTCGGCGTACTTGGGATCGATCCCCAGGCGGATGTGAACCTCTGCCGCCTCCTCAAATTTGGCGGTGGCCGTCTCCTTCATCAGGGCCAAAGCGGCTTCGGGAGCATAGGCAATGGGCTTCACCTTCTCCCGCAAAGCCTGCATACGTTTGGAAAGTTTTCGAGCCATCGTTTCTCCTCGGGGTACTGACGAGAACTTCTCTCCCCCACAGTGGTTTGCTAGAACAACTTTTTCAAGACCGTGAACACCTCAGACCGGGCAAGGGATCCCTCCATCAATCCACCACCGTCACCCCCATGCTGCGAGCAGTTCCGGCAATAATTTTCATGGCCGCCTCCACATCGTGGGCATTCAAATCCGGCAGCTTCTGCTCGGCGATCTGGCGCAGTTGAGCTCGGGTCAGGGATCCCACCTTGGTTTTGTGGGGCTCGCTGGAGCCAGACTCAATGCCCAGAGCCTTCTTGATCAACACCGAAGCCGGCGGCGTCTTGAGGACGAAGGTAAAGCTGCGATCCTCGAAGATGGAGATTTCAACAGGCACCACCATCCCGGCCTGATCCGCCGTCTTGGCGTTGTACTCCTTACAAAAGGCCATGATGTTGACCCCGTGTTGACCCAAGGCTGGGCCAATGGGGGGAGCGGGGGTGGCCTTGCCCGCCTGAATGGCCAACTTGACCACGGCCACCAACTTCTTAGCCATGAAACGCAGTTACACCTCTTTTCGCACTTGACCAAACTCTAATTCTACCGGGGTATCGCGCCCGAAAATCGAGATTAACGCCTTGAGCTTGCCCCGTTCTGGGCTGACCTCCACCACCTCGCCGTAGAAACCCTGGAAGGGGCCGGACAGCACCTCGATGCGATCCCCAGGGGCCATGTCGATTTTGAGGGGCACTTCCTCCACCTCGACGCTGCTGAAGATGCGCTGGACTTCGCTTTGGCTGAGGGGACGCGGTGTAACATGCCCCCGACCGCGACCGTAGGCCCGCTTTTCTTCGGTGCCGACAAAGTTGATCACGTTGGGGGTTGTTTTCACCACCATCCAAGTGTCGTCGTTCATGTCCATGCGCACCAGGACATAGCCGGGAAAAATCTTCTCCTCTTGCTCCTGGCGCTTGCCGGATCGATCCAGCTTGAAGCCCGTCCGCTTCGGGATCACCACCTCGACAATTTGATCCGCCACATCCAAAGCAGCCGCCCGTTGCATCAGGGTGCTCTTCACTTTGTTCTCGCAGCCTGAGGCCACCTGCACGGCGTACCAGCGCAGGTTGCGACGCTCTTGACCTTCCCCCTCGTCTGGTTCCGGGATCGCGTCTGCAGGCTCAAAGTGCTCCACACGGCCCCCACGACGTTTTCGCTGCTGCTCTGGCCTCATCACCTCACATCCTCCCTGTAGCCATCCTTGAACATGACTCTCTTGCCCCTCAGGACAGAACATCACAAGAACAGCTGAGTGGCTACCCAAGCAAACACTTGATCGACCAGGTAGATGAAGGAAGCAAAAGCCAACACAATCAGTAAGACCCCTACCGACTCGCCGATCAATTGCCGGCGGCTCGGCCAAACAATCTTGCTTAATTCTGTGCGGGTCTCTTGAATAAAACCCGGGATCCCTTTGGGTGCGGTGGAACTGTCTTTGGAGTGACCCCGGCTGGCGGGATCCAAACGCTGTTCCGTATCGGCTTTGCTGGAGGGGGTGCTCTTAACCACGGCGGTGTTCTCCTAATGGATCCCGAAAACGGTGTACCGCATTTCAGCAGGCACGGGATCGGCTTTGCGATCCTAACAGATTTACCGGGAATGGGATCCAACCTTAGGGAGTGGGGGTGGGCTCAGGTGCCAAGGAACCGGGAGAAAGCGGGAGGGAGCGGCGGCGGGATTGGTTAAATTGCTCCACAGCAGCATCAACGCTGGCCTTGCCGTCCCAGCGGGAAGCAGCACTTTGGCGGGAGAGGAAGTCGGCAGCCCGGAAGAGATCGTTGACGTTGATGCTGGTGCCATCCAACAGAGGGGGATTGCTGTCGCGGCGAATGGCATCGTTGACACTTCCGCTTTGGGCCAGGGCCACCCCAGAACCGCTCAGAACCGAGCTCAAGGCCATTCCCACCAGGAGCAGCACTGGGGGCGAGGGGATCCCACGCCAGCAGACGGGCGATGGATTCAGGAGACGGTTGAGAAGCTTGCCGAGCATTTTATTTCTCCGCTTCGTTTCCACGAGGGTGCTGCTCCGCCAGCCCCTCTACCAACAACTGCTGCTCTTCGGCGGTCAAGGGGCGCTTGGCCAACAGGTCTGGCCGCCTTTGCCAGGTTCGAACCAGCTGCTGCTGCAGACGCCAACGGGCAATGGCTTGATGGTCGCCTGAGAGGAGTACCGGCGGCACCTTGTGCCCCTGAAACTCTGGCGGGCGGGTGTACTGAGGATAGTCCAGCAGCCCCGCCTCGAAGCTTTCCCTCTTTAACGAGTCTACCTTGCCCACAGTGCCCGGCAAGAGCCGCACCACGCCGTTGATCAGGGCCAGCGCCGGAATTTCCCCCCCGGTCAGGACAAAATCCCCCAGCGACACCTCGCGGGTGGCCAGGTATTGGCGGATGCGTTCGTCAAAGCCTTCGTACTGGCCACACAGCAGGATCAGTTGCGCCTTCTGGGCCAGCTCCTGCAGCAGCGCCTGGTTCAGCGGTTGCCCCTGGGGCGTCAGCAGAATGATCTCGCAGGGATCCAACCGGGGCAGGGAGGCGACAGCAGCGAAGAAAGGCTCTGGCTTGAGCACCATGCCCACCCCACCCCCGTAGGGCTCATCATCGACACGGCGGTGCTTATCGGTGGCGAAGTCGCGTGGATTGGTGCAGTGGACTTCGGCGATCCCCTGCTGTAGGGCTTTGCCCACCAGCCCAATGCGCAGCGGCGTTTCAAAAAATTCGGGGAAAAGGGTAAGGATATCGAACCGCACAGGACTCAGGACGAGGTGCGCAACCGCTCCAAATCCAGGCGCAAGGACTCAATCTGATGGATCAGCTCCATCAACTCAGCCATCTCTTCTCTGGAGATAGCCGGCTTGTTGGGGGAGGAAGCTGGTGTCGGGGGAGCATTCTCGACAGGCGCTTCAGAGTCAGGACTTGCCGAGGGGGCGTTGGCGGCTGGATCCCTGAGACTCTCAACGTAACGAACTGCCTCCTGCTCGATCAACTCTCCCTTTTGCTCCAGCTCCGCCGCCAGTTGTCCCAAGTCCATCGAAAGGCGGTTGAGGTTTTCGGTGCGCTTTTCCGGGTCTTGCAGGATTTCCACCAGAGCAGTGGCTGTGCCGTAAAAAATGTGGCGAGCCCGCGTGAACCAATCTGAAGAGTGAGAACTCATGGCAGCAGAAAGAGGTGGGTTGTGGATTATTCTAGGCGATCCACCCGACGGGATGAGCCCAAGGATACAAGCAGAATACCCGGCGTTCGAGGACAGACTGGAGTCTAGTTCTCCAAAGTCTTGAGGGCAATCTCAACCTGAAGACAGGGTTTAATCGACGGCGCGGATCTCGCCACTGTTTAGGCGCTCCACAATCGATTCCAGCAGTTCGTGCTGATACATTTACGCTGAACACTGCTGAACATCACTGTTCAACTATGCAGCGATAGCATTCTGTTTGTTTCCA
>NZ_JANSIF010000078.1:0-9989 GCF_047461935.1 Synechococcus sp. R55.4
GTTTGGAAACAAACAGAATGCTATCGCTGCATAGTTGAACAGTGATGTTCAGCAGTGTTCAGCGTAAATGTATCAGGAACTGTCCATGCAAGTGGAGTTTCGCGAGTGCGATCCGGGAAATCTGTGGATCTGGTTTGAGTTTGCCGAGCCGCCGGTCGAAGCTGAGCTGGAGTACCTCAACGAGGTGCTGGAGTCGTGGTACGTGTTGGGCAAGCTGGGCGGATTTAACGCCGAGCGTCTGGTGGCCCAAGAGGCCGAGGTGGATCTGAGCTATCTGGAGTATCCCAACGAATCGGAGCCCTTGCCTTCCCTAATGCACAACATGGGATCCCTGGAAGAGAAGGACAACTGGGCCCGCTGCTGGTTTGATCTGGGCACCGCCGATGCGATGGCGCTGGATGTGTTGATCAACGCCCTGCGCACCCTCAGCCTGGAATACATCGGCCTCAGCCGCGTGATTATCGGCGGGCAAAATGAGGATTGGCCAACGGCGGATCCGGAGGAGATGGATGACATGGATGACTACGATCTAAACGGCTATGTGCGGGATCACAGGGAGGAGGAAGGAGGGCTGGAATAGCGGGATCCCTGCCTACTCCAAGTAGCCCAGCTCCTGCATCTGCCGCACCAAGTCGGCATCGCTTTCCACATTCACCTTGCGAGGAGCCGTGCTAGGCCGCCGGGACTCTGCCCAGCTCACCCACGTTCTCAGCCCCTGCTGCAGGCGAGCCAGCCAAGCCTGGGGGGAAAGGGATCCCCAGCCGGCTTCCCCCGCCGACCGGTTGCGATAGCGCTGCGGGTCCACATCAGGCAGAGAGGAGACAGGATCCCCGTCGCCGACCCAAAGCAGATCCCGCAGCTCCGCCGGATCCTGCTCCAAGTTGTAGAGGCTGGGACGATCCCCCGTTTGGATGAGCTTGGTCATCCCCTCATAGAGGGCACGGCGGATGTCGTAACAGGCACGCGCCCGCAGCAAGCTGTCGTTGCGGTTTTCCATAGCCCGAATGAGGAGGTGGGGCGGGAAGGCTTCGCTGAGCACTGTTCCCTGCTCGGGATCTTCCCCTGCCAAGGTGCGGGCCAAGCTGAGGCGGGCGACCTCGCGGCGGAGCTTGAGGCTGACACAGGGGGCACCGTTGGGGGAAAGGTTGGGGCTAAAGCCGGCAGCTTCCAGGAGGGTATGGAAGAGGCGGCGGGTGGAAACGGGGGTGGCGATGCGCTTTCCTGCCGGGAAGTGGCCGGGATAGCGCAGGATGAGGGGCACGCGGATCAGCTCTTCGTAGACCACAAAGGCGTGGCCGACGAAGTCGTGTTCTCCCAGGCCTTCGCCGTGATCGGCGACGATGGCCACCAGCGTGTTCTGCTCCAGGCCGGTGTGGCGCAGAGTGTCGAAGACGGATCCCAGTAGGTGATCTTGGTAGGCCACCTCAGCATCGTAGATATCCCGCAGCACCTGCGCTTGCAGTGGAGAAAGGGGCTGCGGCAGGGGCGCCATCCAGCGGTAGGGCTGGGCGTTGTATTGGCGCAAAAAGTCGCGGGCCTCGCGGTTGCTTTTGAAATAGGGGGCGTATTTCTGCACAAAGGGCTCCGGCGGCCAGTAGGGCAGATGGGGCTCCATCAGGTTGACAAAGCAAAAGAAGGGCCGTGCTCCGGGATCCGACCGGCGGCGGGCCATCTGCTGCAGGTAGCGGTTGAGGTCGGCAATCGAGGCGGCGGTGTTGCCTTTGAAGTTGAGCAGGCGGGTCCAGAGGGAGGCAAACCAGGGGTGCAGCGCCAGCTGGAAGAGGGCGTCGGAGCGGGCAAAGGCGTTTTGCACCGGATAGGAGAGCCGCCGCCAAAATTGGGTGTAGGCGGCCAGCCAGCGGTTCAAGGGGGCGGGCAAGGGGGTGCCTTCGGGGGGGCGGGTGGGCAGAGCGCCACCGTAGTTGTAAAAGGTTTCAAAGCCGCGCCGCAAGCCGTTTTTCAGGATCCCCACCAGAGGGTTGTTGCAAAAGCCCACGGTGGTATAGCCACTCAGCTTTAACAGCTCTGCCAGGGTGGGCAGGGCGGGGCTCAGCTCCAGATCTGCTTGGACGGTCTGGTGGGTGCTGGGGTATTCCCCCGTAAAGAGGGAAGCGTGGGAGGGGATGGTCCATTGGGCGGGGGCAATGGCCCGCTCGAAGAGGGTGGATTCGGCGGCCAGCCGATCCAGGTTGGGGCTGGTGGGCACTTGGCGGGCACGCTCCGCTTCCGACCAGTAGCAGGAGAGACGATCTGCCCGCTGGGTATCCAGCACGATCAGCAGGATGTTGGGGCGTTCTACGGCAGCAGCGCCAGCCCTTACGGGGGAATGTCCTGTTTGCGCCACTCGGACGGAGTCCTCAAAGCTCACCACAACTCACCCGATACTTTTCCTTAAAGGTATCCCTATCCTGCCATGCTCTCGGCCAGCTTTCTGCTTCCCCCCAGCCCCCCTTAGGGCAAAGTGAGCTGGGTTTGGCTGTTGCCCTGGATCCGAGCGGTGTTGGCCTGCCAATCCAGGATCCCTTGGTTGCCTCTGACAGTCAAAGCCTGGCCGGGCTGGCGGTAGCGCACGTTGCCCTGGGCCTGCAGCTGGGTGGAGCCGATGCGCCAGCGGATCTCCTGGGCCTGCAGCTCTTGACCGGTTTGCTCGGCTTTGGCTTGCCCGTTGCCCAATATGCGCAACTCGGTTAGAGGCAGGGGAGCCCGCAACTGCTCGCCCCTGAGGCGCAAAGCTTGTAAGGGAGCGTAAACCTCTACAGACCCTACTGCCTGCACTTCCCCGACGCCAAATTGCCACAGAAAACGGCTGGCAGCCAGCTCCAGATCCGGATCCCGGTACTCTGCCCGCACCGGCTGAGTGGGATCCAGGTTCTCCAACTGCATCTGGGCTTGGCCAAAATCAACGAGCAGCCGATCCCCCCACAGGGATCCCTGGCCCTCCAACAGCTCCACTTTCACCTGGCCCTCGGCTTGGAGGCGGCGCTGTTCCGGCAGCCATTCCACCCGTTGGGCCTGCAGACGCAGATTATCCCGCTCTGATTCCACCTTGACTTGACCCGTCAATTCCAGCCGTCGTTCGCCGGGGTACGCGGATCCTCGCTCGGCGCGGGTGCGGATGGCGCGGTTGTCTTCGTCGAAGAATTCCCCCTGAACGGCCTGCAAATGGGCGGATCCCAACTGCACAGGAGTGGCGCTGCCTTCGGAGGGGGGCTCGTATTCGGCCAGGCGAGCCTGTAAGCGCCAAAGAATGCCGCCGTCGGGCCTGGCTTGGGTGAGGGTGATGTCTTCGTAGATTAACTGGGGAGTGGGAATGGGATCCGCAGGTGTGGGATCCCTGTCTGGGGATGGCTCCAGCGCTCCGCAGGCAAGGCTCAACAGGGCCAAAGCTGCCAGGGAGCTGAGGATGGACAAAGACCTGGACTGCATGGATCTTCTTCCTTGTGGGCGCTCTCCCCTACCCTAGCTTTCTTAGGACTCCGTCCCGCTGGCGCGATCAGCCGTATCCTTCCGCTGTGCCGGACGGGATCCCGCTCTCGGCAAACCCGTGGCATCATCAGGGCAAGGGGTTTTCGGGGGCAAGCGTGACCCAACTGTTGCAACTTTTCATTTACGGCCTCGTCTTGGGCAGCATCTATGCTCTGGGGGCAATTGGGGTATCCCTCACGTTTGGCATTTTGCGCTTTGCCAACTTTGCCCACGGGGATCTGATGACCCTGGGGGCCTACTTCGGCCTGACATTTGTTGGGTTGGGTTGGCCAATTGGGGTCAGCCTGCTCCCGGCAGCTTTGGCCACGGTACTTTGTGCAGTTGGGATCGACCAACTCATTTATCGCCGCCTGCGCCGGGAGGCACCAGTGATCTTGCTCATTTCTTCTTTTGGCACCGCCCTGATTCTGCGCAGCCTGGTGCAGATCATCTGGGGGCCCAACAATCAGGTGTACCGCAGCGGGATCCAGTTGCCGTGGCGGCTTGGGGAGCTGCGCATTAAGCCCGATTGGGCGGTAATCCTGGCGGGAACAGCCCTGTTGGTGGTGGCCCTGCATCTCTTCTTACAACGCACGCGGGTGGGCAAAGCGATGCGGGCCATGGCCGACAATTTTGAGCTGGCCAAGATTACCGGCATTGATACAGAGCGGATCGTCCTCTGGACTTGGGCCATTGGCGCAGCCTTGGCCTGTGCAGCAGGTGTGTTCCTGGGCATGGATACCCGTCTGCACCCCACCATGGGCTGGCGGCTATTGTTGCCCATTTTTGCAGCGGCCATTCTCGGCGGCATCGGTCGCCCTTACGGGGCCATTGCCGGAGGGCTGGTGATTGGCCTGGCGGAAGAATTCTCGACCTTGGTGATCAACCCGGCCTATAAAACCGGGGTGGCCTTCGCCATTTTGGTACTGCTGCTGATCTTCCGACCCACAGGATTACTGGGATCCCCAGGTGGGGGGGATGTCTGATGTTGAGCTACGGCATTTTCTTTTTGATTTTGGTGGGGATCTACGGCGTGCTGGTGCTGGGCCTCAATATCCAGTGGGGCTACGCCGGCATGTTCAACATCGGGGTGGGGGCTTTTTTTGCCGTGGGAGCCTATGCCAGCGCCATTGTCACCACACCCCCAAGCGCCGAGCATTTGGGCGGCTTCAATCTACCCTTTTGGGTGGGTTTTGCCGTGGCTGTGGCCGTCGCCGGAGCGATTGCCTTTTTGATCGGGTTGATTACCCTGAAGCTGCGTTCCGACTACTTGGCCATCGCCACCATCGGCATTGCTGAGATCATCAGCCAAATCCTGAGAAATGAGGGCTGGCTCACCAACGGTGTACGGGGAATTACCCGCATTCCACGACCCTTTCGCGGCTGGATCCCAGGTCAGGATACTCTTCTCTACTTGGGCTTGGTGCTGTTGATCTTGGCGGCGGTCTACTGGGCTGCGGAGCGGGCCTATCGCTCCCCTTGGGGGCGGGTGTTGCGGGCCATTCGCGAGGATGAACCGGCAACCATGGCCGCCGGCAAAGATGTGCTCCAGTTTCGCCTGCAGGCGTTTGTGCTGGGATCCATGCTCATGGGGTTGGCGGGGGCCCTCTACGCCCATTTTGTCAATTTCATCAGCCCAGAAGCCTTTCAACCGGAGTTTGCCACCTTCATCGTTTGGGTGATGTTGATCGCAGGGGGCAGTGGCAACAATCGCGGCGCCTTGCTGGGAGCGCTGGTGATTTGGGGGGTGTGGTCGGGCAGCGAGTGGCTCACCAACCGTCTGCCGCCCCAATGGGCCACCCGAGCCGGCCCTCTGCGTATTCTGTTGATTGGGATCCTGCTCCAGGTGATTCTTCTGACGCGCTCTCAAGGATTGCTGCCTGAACGTCCGCCCAAGCCCGTTTTGGGCCCTTCCCCTTCGCCTCAGCAGAACCCAGCAGGATAGGATTGGGTCGGCTCCAGCCGTTGTTGACGTGTTTGAGACAACCCAGCCCTCTGCCGCCATGACTCCGCGCCCCAAGGAAACCGACCCTTCCTGGCCACCTTGCAACCCTGACACGACGGGCTGCCCCCCGGATGCCGGACAACCAGGGATCCCGACTGCGCCCATCCAGGAGGGCTATGCTCTGCCGGAGCAGTATTTCAACCGGGAGCTGAGCTGGATCGAATTCAATGCCCGGGTTTTGCACGAGGCCCTGGATGAGCGCACACCGCTGCTGGAGCGGCTGAAGTTTCTGGCCATCTTTGAGAGCAACCTGGACGAATTTTTCATGGTGCGGGTGGCGGTGATCCGTCGTCAGTTGGAAACGGGCGTGTTGGTGCTAACCCCGGATGGCCTTACACCGCAGCAGCAGTTGCAGCAGATCTCGAGCCACCTGCGCCCCCTGATTCGAAAATTGCACACTTGCTTCCGGCAGGAACTGGTGCCCAAGCTGGCGGAACAGGGCATTCACATCCGCGATTTTTCCGAGCTGGCCGAGTCGGAACGGCAGGAGCTGCGGGACTACTTTGAGAGGCGTTTGTTTCCAGTGCTCACCCCCTTGGCGGTGGATCCAGGCCATCCTTTTCCCTACATCTCCAACCTCAGCCTCAGCTTGGCGGTGGTGGTGCGGGATCCAGAGACTGGCAAGGAGCATTTTGCTCGCGTGAAGGTGCCCAACACCTTGCCCCGCTTTGTGCCGCTGCGGGATGGGGTGAGCTTTGTGCCGCTGGATCAGGTGATTGCCCACCATCTGGAAGCGCTGTTTGTCGGCATGCAGGTGCTGGAGTACTACCCCTTCCGCATTACCCGAGATGCGGATCTGGAAATCCAAGAGGACGAGGCGGACGATCTGCTGGCTGCCATTCAGGAGGAGCTGCGCAAACGACGCTTTGGCTCGGTGGTGCGCATGGAAATTGCCAGCCAAACTCCGGCAGCCATCCGACAACGGCTCAGCGAAGAGATGCGCCTCAACAGTGACTCGGTGTACGAAGTGGATGGCCTCTTGAGTATGGGGGGGGTGATGGCGTTTCTCAGCCTGAATCGGCCCGATTTGAAGGATCCCCCTTGGGGGCCGGTCACCCCGCCCCGCCTGCGCACTGCCTCGGTCAGCGATGAGCCGGTGGATATCTTTGCCGTCATCCGGGAAGGGGATCTGTTGGTGCATCACCCCTACGATTCTTTTGCCGCCAGCGTGGAACGGTTTTTGGAGGAGGCCGCCAACGATCCGCAGGTGCTCACCATTAAGCAAACCCTCTACCGCACCTCCGGCGACTCGACGGTGGTGAAATCCCTCATTCAGGCCGCCGAAAACGGCAAGCAGGTGGCCGCTCTGGTGGAGCTCAAAGCCCGTTTCGACGAAGAAAACAACATCCTCTGGGCCAAAAAGCTGGAGAAAGCCGGGGTCCACGTGGCCTACGGCCTGCCGGGGCTGAAAATCCACTGCAAACTGGCTTTGGTGGTGCGGGAAGAGGAGGGATCCCTGCGCCGCTACGTCCACATCGGTACCGGCAACTACAACCCCAAAACCGCCCGTATCTATACCGACCTAGGGCTGTTCACTTGCGATGAGACCCTCTGCAACGATGTTACGGAATTGTTCAACCTACTGACGGGCTACTCACGGCAACGGCAATTCCGCAAGCTCTTGGTGGCCCCCAGAACCCTGCGCCAAGGCATGGAAGCCCTGATCCGCCGCGAGATGCGCCATGCCCAAGCGGGGGGCCAGGGGCGTATCATCGTCAAGATCAACTCTCTCACCGACCCGGAAATGATCCGGCTGCTCTACGAGGCCAGCCAAGCCGGGGTGGAGATCGATCTCATCGTGCGGGGCATGTGCTGCCTCAAGCCGGGGATCCCCGGCCTAAGCGAACGCATCCGCGTGATCAGCATCATCGGGCGCTTCCTGGAGCACTCCCGCATCTTCTACTTCTACAATGGCGGCCAGGAAGAGTACTTCATCGGCAGTGCCGACTACATGACCCGCAACCTGGATCGGCGCGTTGAGGTGGTTACCCCTGTCGAGGATCCCGCGTTGCAGCGGGAGCTCAAGGCGATCTTGGACATCTGCCTGACGGACAACCGGCAAGCCTGGGAGTTGCGCCCTGATGGCACCTACGTGCAGCGGCAACCCAAGCCAGGAGAGCCTGTGCGCTCCACCCACCAACGCCTAATGGAGCGGGCCGCCAGCCGCATTTAGCAGGATGACTCTCACTGCTAACCTCTCTCTCAGAGGGAGAGAGGAGCAGCCTCGCCGCTATCGGGAATGGCCACCAAAGCTCAGGATCCGGTGGTCTTGGCGGCCTCGGCCTCTTCCTCGCCCAGCGCAATTACCCGTTCCGTGGCCTGCAGCGAAGACTGCAAGCTCTCCAACTTCTCTCGGCTCGAGCGGTTCAGCCACGACTCGATTGCATTCACCAAGAGCTGATCCACAGAGAACCAGCCCCCCCCATTCACCGCAAAGGCCAGGAAGATCGCTGCGTAAATGGCCGACAGCTCCAGATAGGGAACGCTAAAGCCGGCCACTTTGATGTGGTGGAACATGGCCACTGCCATCGTGGCGAACAAACCCAACGCTGCCCCTCGGGTCAACAAACCCAGCGCCACCATGGGGGCTGCAATCAGCTCGGTATAGGCGGCTACATAAGCAAAAAAGATCGGGAAGGGCAACCCGATCACTTCTACATAAGCCGTCGCAAATCCTTCGATATCTGCCAGTTTGTCAAGGCCGTTGTGAATCATGAATAGCCCTGCCACCACCCGCAAAACGGTCCACGCCACTTGAGACCAGCGCGGAGTTACGCTGTCGTGACGCAAAGCTGAGGCGAGTAGCACGGGAAACTGCTGAGAGGGTGCCATAGGATAAAACCTGCGATGCAAAGATGAGCAAAGATTCTAACTCATTGTAACGATTCTAAATTTCTGTAACAAGATGGGGTTCAGATCCCCAGTGGTCAAGGGATCCCATCCAGAAACAAGGTCTCCGGCCCGCTTTCGCGACCGGTCGGGTGGGTTTCCGGCGAGCTTTCACCGCAGGCGATTGCGCCACACTATCTCTGCTCTTGGCCTGGGACTTTTCCGGCCTTGCTGAGACCTGTCAACCTCTGTAAATGGATTCCTACATAATGGGTTCATTTGCTGCCTGTGTCGATATGGTTGCCGAATCTGTCCTCGCCTCTGATGTCAGCTCCGCCAAATCCCAAGCCGGGAGAGAGGAGGGATCCCCGCCTGCCATTCGTTTGCGGAGGGTCAGCCGCAACTTTTCCGGGATCCAAGCGGTGGACGGGGTGGATTTGGAGGTGCAGCAGGGGGAGTTTTTTACGTTGTTGGGGCCGTCGGGTTCGGGCAAAACCACCTGTTTGCGGATGATCGCGGGCTTTGAGCGTCCGGATGAGGGGCAGATCGAATTGAACGGCCAGAATGTTTTGGGTCTGCCGCCCTACCGACGGCCTGTGAACACGGTGTTTCAGGACTATGCTCTCTTCCCCCACATGACGGTGGCGGAGAACGTTGGCTACAGCTTGATGATCCGCGGCATACCGCCGAAGGAGCGCCAAAAGCGAGTGCAAGAGGCGCTGGAGCTGGTACAACTGCCCGATCTGGGATCCCGTAAACCCAGCCAACTTTCAGGGGGGCAACGGCAACGGGTGGCCTTGGCGCGGGCTTTGGTTGGCCGACCGCAGGTGCTCTTGCTGGATGAACCTTTGGGGGCGCTGGATTTGAAGTTGCGCCAACAGATGCAGTTTGAACTCAAGGCCCTACAACACCGCCTTGGTCTCACCTTTTTGTACGTCACCCACGACCAAGAAGAGGCCCTGACCATGAGCGATCGTATTGCCGTGTTCAATCGCGGGCGCATCGAACAGGTGGGATCCCCGGCAGAGCTCTACGAGCGACCTGCCACCCGGTTTGTAGCCGGTTTTATCGGCCAAACCAACTTGATCGAGGGATCCCTGGCGGAACGATGCGTGGGAGAAGCGGCCCTGTTTGCTTTGCGCCCGGAGCACATTCGGATTGACTTATGTAAACTACCCGGCTCCGACCGCTAAGCGGTACGGAGCGGGCTTTCAGTAGCCCTGAGCCTGCTCTGCTCTACCAGAGAACAAAACAGGCCCGAACCTCTAGGCTGGTTTACGGCAGCCCCCAAGAGCGCAATTACGTTTGCACCATTCAAATCCGCATCCCCTTCCCATCCACAGTGCCCACACTTGAACGACTTGCCACTGCGGTAGGATTGCGCAGGGTCGGGATGGATGTGCAAACACTTGTGACAGGTCTGCGACGTGTAGGCAGGCGGCACCAGAATCAAAGCAACTCCTGCACGCAGAGTCTTGTATTCCAGAAACTGCCTCAGTTGGTAGAACGCCCAACTGTTGGCCCTGCGTCGCTCGGCTTTGCTGCGGGGTTGTTGGTTGATACGCTCCCGTATCCCTGTCAAGTCTTCCAAAGCAATAGCGCTGTTTGTGACCTTTGCCCTAGAGACAATAGCTTTGGAGATGCGATGATTGACCCACGCTTGAAAGCGTCTCTCCTTGCCAGACAGCCG
>NZ_JANSIF010000079.1:0-8988 GCF_047461935.1 Synechococcus sp. R55.4
GGATGGGAAGGGGATGCGGACTGGAATGGGGCCAACATGATTGCCAAGCTTGGGGCTGTCGTAAACCAGCCTAGAGGTCCGTGGTTGGCTTGCCAACTGCAGGGCTACCGTTCGCGCCAGCGGGCCGGAGGCCTTAAGCCCGCCCCGTACTGCGAAGCAGTCAGGGCCGGGTAGTTTACTTGGGGATCTCGATGGTTACGTTAGCCAACTGCACATCGTCATGATCCACCCAGGCTCCACCGTGCCGGATGACTGTATCACCTCCCAGCGGCACCGAGATGTGCAGGGATCCCCCGAAAAGGGGAATGCTGATCGGCACTTGGGGACCACGGGTGACCATGCTGGGCTCAATCAGGGTTTTGCCGGTGCGCAGGGTAACAGTGTTCAGGCCCAGGCGCAGAGGTTGCAGCGGCAGGGGAATCTGTAGGTTATCTCCCCCCAGGTGAATCTGTTCGATTTCCACCCCGTTCAAGATGACTTGCATGGGAGACATGTTGGCGCTGGGGATCCGGGATTGGCCGGCCCGATAGGCGGCAGCTGTATCCAACCCAATCAGGGATCCAATCCGCAAAACCGGTGGGCGCGAAGGCAGGCGTTGCAAAGTGAAAGAGCGGGTCATCTCCACCCCTTGGGCAGGGCCCAGAAATTGCCCGGCAGCAGCCGATTCCGGCGAGTACTGGTTATCCCCCAGGCGGATGACATTCGCCTCCAGTACCAAAGTTGTGTTGGGATCCCAGCGCTCCAACTGCAGTTGCCAAGGCCGATCCCCGCCGGCTTGACCGTTGCCTGTACTTTGGGAATAGGGCAAGTAATTTTCCAGCCGCGCCACCAAAATTTCTTCTGCCGGCAGCGGCCCTGGCAGGCGAAACCGACCCTGGGCATCGGTGCGCACCGAAATACCCGCCCCCGGAATGGCCACCTCCGCCCCGGCCAAGGGCTGCCCCGTCAGCCGATCCACCACCTGTCCCGAATAGGCGGAATCCAACTGCACCTGTCCTGTGGGCACATCCGTTGCTGCCTGAATGCGCTGCTGCAACACTTGCCAGTCGGCTTCTGTGATCCGTCCATCCTGGTCGACATCGGCAGCTCGGATCTGGTCGTCGGTCAATCCCCGTTCTCCCCGCAAGTAGGCCCCCAACAGGTTGAGATCCTGCACCGTCAAACGGCCATCCCCATCCAGGTCGCCCGCCTGAAAGGGCTGCGCGTGGGCAAAAGACACGCCTATCCAACCCAGGCCCAGGGATCCCAGTAGCAAAAGAGAATGAGCCAAACAGGAGACCCTAAACATGGCAACTCTCCTGGGAGTTGTTCATGTTCTAACGTAATTCACCTCCTCGCAGCAGGGCTAACCGAGCCGGTGTAGAGTACTCTTGAGCGCAATTTTGCCGGTTCGCCTTTGGCTGCAGGAGCCGAAAACTTAATGGTAGGATAACCGTGGTGGCTTGCCTGTTCTATGGCTCGATACTCTTGCGTTACCCAGCTTGTGGGCTCAGCCGAGCAGCTCAGCGAGTCGATCCGCGCTGTTTTGGAGCGCTGCCAACTCAATATCCTCCACAACAGCCTTGATTATTGGGTGGCCGGCGAGCCTCCCGGAAAAAATCCCTACACCAAACTGGTGACGGTGGAAGTGTTTGTGGATCGCACCCGTCAGGCTGCCGACGGCTCTGTACAGGTAACCTGCATTGCCAAAAACGAAGAGCTGCCCCTCAGAAGCGTTAACCACTGCCAACAAACCTTTGACCGACTGAAGGCAGAGCTAGTCCAGTTGCAAAGTCAACTTCAGCTTGCTGCCCAACAAAAAGATGCCTTACGATAGCTAGGCTGAGTTTGCTTTGATCCCATGGCGCGTCGCTGCCAACTAACCAACAAGAAACGCAACAACGCTTTTGCCATCTCCCACTCCCACCGGCGCACCAAGCGCCTGCAGGAAGTCAATTTGCAGTGGAAGCGCATCTGGTGGGAAGAGGGTAAGCGGTTTGTTCGTCTGCGCCTTTCCACCAAAGCCTTAAAGACTCTCAAGGCCAAGGGTATAGGAGCCATGGCCCGGGAAGCTGGGATCGACCTCAGCCGGTTTTGAGCTTTCTCCTCAGCCCAGTTGTGTCTGACAGCTCCAACCTCACAGCAAGCCAAAAAGCTTACGCGACTTGGGCTGCAAACCCGCCAGCAAAGTGTTGAGGGTATCCCGTTGGGTAAGCTCGTTGGTGCCGCTGGCCCGCTCAATCAAGAGCTTGCGCATTTCGTCGGAGAGTTTGGCATCGGTAAAATCGGCTCCACTGAAGAGCGTGTTTTCAATCTGAGCGTCCCGTAGGTTGGCCCCCACCAAAATGGCTTGTTCTAGGTTGGCAAACTGAAGCTGGCAACTCACCAAGGCAGCCTGGGAGAGGTTGCAGCGAGATAGGTTGGCCTGGCGGAAGTCGGCGGCAAAAAAGTTCCCCTCCGCCAGATTAGCAGCCACCAAGCTGGCTTCGCGAAAGATGGAATGGCTGAAACGGCCCCCCTGAAAGCTGCTTTTGTCCAGTTTGGCGGCGGTAAAGTTGCTGTAGTCCCCCAGAGCCTGGCTAAAGCTGGATCCCCGTAGATCTGAGGCGGTAAAATTGGCCCGCTCTAGCTCAGCGCGGCGAAAGTTGCACAGACGTAGGTCGGCTTGCTGCAGGCTGATCGAGCGCAGGTTAGCCCGCGTCAAATTGGATTTGGGCATCTGAATGCGGTCGAACAGGCCCCGCGAGAGGTAGGCATTCTCCAGGTTGGCACCCACCAGGGAGCGCCCCTCACGCAAGGCTTCCAGCAAGTCCCGCGTGGTTTCAATGCGAACCGGCTCTGAGGGTTGAGAAGGGGGAGCACTCACAGATGGAGCATTCCTCACAGGTTAGGCCAGAAATCCGGTCAACCCAGCCGAGAACTGAGGGCCAACTGGGGATTCCACCTATCAAGCTAACGTTTGCGTCGCCTGTCGAGGTTAAGAGGATATTAAAAAGACAACTCTGCATCGAGCTTTCCAGAGGGGGTCTTCTCTTGTGGAAACAGCCTGCCAGCAGAGCACAATCGGCTCCGATTTGTTGCATACTCGGGGCAGCCTTTCGTCAGTGAACCACACCTCCCATGCAGGTAGCTTTTATTGTCGATCCATTGCCTCAGTTGCAGGTGGGCCATGACACCAGCATTGCCCTGATGGAAGCTCTGCAGAAACGGGGGCACCGCATTTTCTGCCTGGGCCTGGCGGATCTCTACTGGGATCAAGGGGAAACGTGGGGATCCCTTGAGGAAATCCGGTTGGATCTGAAGGCGGATCCCTGGTATGAGGTCAAAGACCGGCAACTGCTGCCCCTGAGCCAAATGCAGGCGGTGTGGATGCGCAAGGATCCGCCGGTAGATGCGGCCTATCTCTATGCCACTTACCTTTTGGATCGTCTCTCTCCCAGCCGCACACTGGTGCTCAATCATCCTGCCGGGATCCGCTCGGCCAACGAAAAGCTCTATGCCCTGCAATTTCAAGAGTGGATCCCGCGTACCCGCGTCAGCAGCAACAAACGCCTGCTGCGTCAGTTCGTCGAACAGGAAGGACAGGCGGTGCTCAAGCCTTTGGGTGGCAAAGGTGGGGAAGGGATCCTGAGGGTCAATGCCGGGGATCCAAACCTCAACTCGTTGATTGAAATGAGCACCCAATTTGGTCGGCTGCCTGTGATGGTGCAGGAGTATTTGCCACAGGCGGCGGCAGGAGACAAACGCATTTTGCTGCTGGAAGGAGAGCCTTTGGGTGCCGTCAATCGGATCCCTGGAGAGGGAGATTTTCGGGGCAATATTGCCGCCGGCGGTCGAGTGGAAAAAACCAAGATTACCGAAAAAGAACGGGCTCTCTGCGGGGCTTTGGCGCCGGTGCTCAGGCAGGAGAAGCTGTATTTTGTCGGGATTGATGTTATCGGGGAACGACTAACCGAAGTGAACGTGACCAGCCCAACAATGCTGCGAGAACTCTGTCAGTTGGAAGGAGTTGACCTGGCAGATCAAGTGGCTCAGTGGCTGGAAAAGAAGGTGCCCGTCAAGGGCTGAATGACTACCCACCAGGATGTTTCTGGGATCCGGCGCGTCTGTTGCATGGCAGGGATCCCGTCTATTTAGGGAGTCTATAGAGATCAAATTATAGCTTGGAATGACCATAGTAGGTTGAGTTCAACTTTTTCCGGTCGGCAGATAGAAAATAAAAAGCCCCACAAGGGGGCTCTGCCGCGACCAGCCAGCGACTTATAAAACTCTAGAGCAATATAAAGAAAAGCTCCATGAATAGGCCGTATTGAACATCGCATTGAGCACAGTTTTTAGAATCTCAGAAAAAAGGCCAAATCCTCGGAGTTGTTATCTTTTTTTTAGATTTTTCGGCCCGAGGCTAATCCCGAGCCCCTTCTGTTTTGCCGGAGCGGTCTTTAGAGTTGCTGCTCTTGCCCAGTGGGTTACGAGTCAGCCGGTGGCCTTTCCCGACCCACCCAGCGCCAGATGGTGGGCAGCAGCACTGCCGCCAGTCCGCACTTCACCAAGTCTCCTGGAATAAAAGGGAAGACCCCCTTGTTGAGGACGGCCAAGATCGAGGTGGGCTCAACATTCTGGTTCAGCCACACCCCTAGCCAAGTGGCTCCTAGCAAAAAAATCAGAGCCGAGCAGGACAACATCGCCAGCGCCATCTTCCAGGGGTTGCGATCCACGCCCCAGCGCTCCACCAACCAACCCATCAGCCCTGCAGCCAGGGGAAAAGCCAACAGGTAGCCCCCCGTCGCCCCGGCCAAGTGGCCAAGCCCGGATCTGCCACCGCTGAAGAAGGGCAATCCCAGGATCCCTTCCAGCAGGTAGACCAGCAACGTGAGAAAGCCCAGCCGTGCCCCAAAGCCTGCCCCCACCAGCATTACTCCAAAGGTTTGCCCGGTAATCGGTACCGGCGTGAAGGGCAGAGGGATCCGCACCTGAGCCAAGGCAGCTACGAACAAACTTCCCCCCAGAACCAGCAGGAGATCCCGAGTTCGGGAAGGGCGAGGCAGAACAGTTTGCGCCAAGGGTGTGTGAACAAAGGTAGCAGTCATGAGAGGTTTGCACTCCTGTTTACCCGAAGACTGAGCTTGAGGCCCCGTCCCATCGCTGCGCGGAAGCAAGCCAGTAGGGCGGGGAGTATGTCAGGGTTTCAGAATACAAGAATTCGGTTACCGAAAAACTGGGTTTGAAGCCCCGCCCTTTAAAGCGGCTTTGTGCTACGCTGCCTGCAGTGCCAGGGTAGTCAGCCGCTCTCGCCCACAGCAGCACAGGGCGCATTGTTCGCGTAAACGGGCTGTAGGCCCTAAACCCGACAGCCTGACGGTTGGATCCGACCTCAGTGGGTTTTGTGGTTGTTGTTTACAACGGCACCTAAAGGCACTCGGGAACCACCCTGTGTGCTGGCGAGTACGTAGCGCTGGGGAGCTGCGTGGCAGCAACGTTGAGGTCGAGGATGATCCCACGCTGCTCATTTTGCACCCTGTGCATCGGAAAGAGCCATAAAGCCAAGCAGGGGCTAGATGGATTCTTGCGGTACTTCTGTGCCTTTGTCAGGTTGAGGAGCACTGGGCCGGTTCTGGCGAGTCGTCTGTACAATTGCCACCGTAAGCAAATGGGAGAGCAGACCCACAGGCCCAGCAAACAAGCACAAAATCAGAGAATGGGTTGTCCATACTCGCTTATCCCACCCTTCCAAGAAGATCCAGCGGCCCACAAACAAATCCATGACGATGTAGTGGACCCATCCCGTCGCCATAACAGAGGGTTGACTGAATAGGCCAGTTAAGCTGGTCAGAGACAGTTGAGGGTCGGAAAATTCCTTGAGAACATCCGCGTTGAACCCGGTGACCAAAAGATACAAATAAACCGCCGCCAAAATAGCGATGGGCAAAAGCGATTCCATCACTTTGCGGGTTACCTTCCAACCCGGCAACAGAATCATCATTGCCCAAAAGGGCAAAGCAAACCAGTTGGCCCCGTTAAAGATCATCTCCAGCATGCTTGGAACCCCCAACGCTACCTGTCCATTATCGGCCTAATGCCCCCTGGGGATCCCTGCAGTAGCGGGTGGAAATGGATAGGAGTTATTCCTGACTTGCCCTGAAGTTTTTTCTGGAGCCAGAGGGATCCCGGTCGCTATTCCGATTGGCGGAGCCTAGCAGTCGCAATGGAGCTGACCGCACGGCCACTGTCGGTGGTGGCAGCAATGCAGGAAATCCGGGATCCGGTGTCGGTCATGGCCCAGAAGCTGCTGATGCTTTTGGCCGTAGAGGTGGGTTGAGCCGGGCCGATGGGGGATTCTACTGCCACAGAGTCTGGGGATTTCTCCTGAGAAGGGAGCAACACCACAGGTTCCTCACCCCGTTGGGCTGCTGCAACTTTTGGGGCGGGATGTTCTGGTGTGGGCTCAGGGGCTTCTTCTTTGCGGGCGGCCTCTGCAGCAGAGACATTCCGGGGAGAGGGCTGCTGAACCAGCCTCTTGTCAAGGGGTGATCGTGGCGCGGCAGCGGGGGGTGCAGGGGGGGCTTGGCCGGCGATCTTTCCCCATAAGGCTTTGAGGAGTTGCCACATGGCTGGGTTGGCTACTGAGGGAGAGAGCAGTGAGGAATGGTGTTATCCTGCCATGCTCTGGCCTGAGAATCCATCCCCTCTGCCAGTCTTGATAGAGCAAAGTCATAACGAGTATGATTAAGTAGCTTGCTTAGGGAGAAAGTTCAACATGGCGCAGATTCGCGAGATTCCCCTTGCCCAAATTCGCCGCCCTTTGCCGCGGCAAACGGATCCGGATAAGGTGCAGGCGCTGATGGCTTCCATTGAAGCAATCGGTCTGCAGGAGCCCATTGAGGTTTTGGAAGTGGAAGGGGAGTATTATGGGTTCTCCGGCTGCCATCGCTACGAGGCATTTGTCCGCTTGGGCAAGGAGCGGATCCCCTGCCGGGTGCGAAAAGCGCCACGTGCTGTTTTGAGGCTACACCTGGCCTGAAAGGGATCCCTTCTGGCCCGGCTCCTCTTCGGCGGTGTAGCCCCGTTCGTAGGCAAAACGCACCAGTTGCGAGCGATTTTCCAGAGAGAGCTTGCTGAGAATGTTGGTCAGGTGAGTTTGCACGGTGCGCGGGCTGATGAACAGCTTCTCGCCGATTTGCTTGTTGGTGAAGCCGCGAATGACTTCCCGAAAGACCCGCTCTTCGGCAGGGGTCAGGGGCAATTCGGGTGGAGTGGGGCGGGGGGCCGCTTCCGGTTTTGGCTGGGACTGCTGTTGGATCAGCCGCAGAATTTCCGATTGGGTGCGGCGGGAGCGTTCAATCTGGGCCTCGATTTTGGCCACCAGTTCCAGGGGTTCAAAGGGCTTGATGATGTAGTCATCCGCCCCCCGCTCGTAGCCCTGAACCCGGTCATCGATCTCTCCCCGCGAAGAGAGAAAAATGAAGGGGACGAGCTCGCCGCCGCGCTGTTGGCGCAGCTGTCGGCAAAACTCGAAGCCGTCCATTTCCGGCATCACCACATCTGAAACCACCACATCCGGCTGCTCTTGGGCAAACAGACGCAACCCTTCTACACCCGAAGCGCCTGTACAAACCCGATAGCCATGCTGAGTCAGGTGGCGGCTCAGCACCTTCAGGGAGAGGGGATCGTCATCTACGACCAGTACACGCTTCATGAGGACTCGAGGAGGCTGTTAGGGAAAAGGGTAAAGCGCTATTCACCTGTTATCTGTCGCTATTTTAGGGAGACGGACAGGATTCGTCATTTGGCTGGGGTGCCTTGACCCATAATAGTGGTTTCAAGGGTGGCCTGGTTGAAAGGTAAACTACCCGGCTCCGACCGCTAAGCGGTACGGAGCGGGCTTTCAGTAGCCCTGAGCCTGTTCTGCTCTACCAGAGAACAAAACAAGCCCGGACCTCTAGGCTGGTTTACGACAGCCCCCAAGAGCGCAATCACATTCGCACCATTCAAATCCGCATCCCCTTCCCATCCACAGTGCCCACACTTGAACGACTTACCACTGCGATAGGATTGCGCAGGGTCGGGATGGATGTGCAAACACCGGTGGCAGGTCTGCGACGTGTAGGCGGGCGGCACAAGAATCAGAGAAACCCCTGCAACCCTCGCCTTGTATTCCAGAAATTGACGTAGTTGGTAGAACGCCCAACTGTTGGCCCTGCGCCGCTCGGCTTTGCTGCGTGGCTGTTGATTGACCCTTTCCCGGATCCCTGTCAGGTCTTCCAGAGCAATAGCGCTGTTGGTAGCTTTTGCCCTAGAGACAATAGCTTTGGAGATGCGATGATTGACCCACGCTTGAAAGCGTCTCTCCTTGCCAGACAGCCGTTGCAGCAGTTGACGGCATCTGCGCCGCGAACTGCGTGTGCCCTTACTGGCTTTGCGTTGGAGTACCGCCCTCAACCGGGAGTAGTGGTCTCGGACTCTGTTCAACTGCTGTCCATTCCAATTGTCCCCGTCTGACGTATGGGCAATATCCGTCCTCCCCAAGTCCACCCCCAGCACTCTGCCCGTGCGTTGCGGTGGGGATGGCTCCGCTTCCACACAGATTTGAATGGAGTAGGAGCCGTCTTTACGCTTGACCAGAGTGGCCGATTTGGGATTGGAGCCCGCCAGCCGTTCTCTCTGGTAGCGGCCAATCGCCAGCTCAAAGCGCTCTCGACCCCCAACCGTGGTCAGCGACACCGTCCAGTCTTTCTCGCGAAACGAAAAGATACGGGCATCGTAGGTAGCGAAGCCCCCTTTGAACGCTTTGACGGGGCGGTTTTTCTGTTGGGCAACTTTACGGGCGCCGGCCAGCCGTCTGCAGACCTGCTGGTCGCGTAAGCGGGACGTAGTCCTTGCCAAGTTACTGGACAAGTCGAACCGGGCGCGGATTTCGCGGTAGCACAGAGACTGAAGCTTAACGGCGTTGGCGACTTTCTCCGGCGTGTTCTGGTTGACCCAATTCAAGGCTTGGCCAAAAGCCTCCAAAGT
>NZ_JANSIF010000080.1:0-8649 GCF_047461935.1 Synechococcus sp. R55.4
AGGAGCTGCGTCAGTCCATCCAAGAAAGCCGCGCCCAGTCTGCCGAGGAGAACGCCGCCCGTCTGCGGGAAATCGAGGAGCTGCGTCAGTCCATCCAAGAAAGCCGCGCCGAATTTGCCGAACAAGCTGCTGCCCAAGCTCAAAGCCTGCGAGAGCTACAGCAAGTTGTCAGCGAGACCCGCTCTGACTTAGCTCACCTTGCCGAGTGGGCAGAGGAAGTGACTCAAGCTCTGGTTACCCTCACCGCCCTACAACGAGAGCACGAACGCGCCATTCAGGCCATCAACCAACGGCAGGCGGAAACGGATCAGAGGTTCAACGTTCTCCTTGAAGAAGTGCGCTACCTGATTCGCCGGCAAGGCTCTGACGGAAATCCTCCCCCCTCGTTGCCCTGAGCACTGGGATCCCTTCGGAACTGCGAAGACAGTCCTAATCTTCATCCACTTCCCACTCCAACAGGTGTGCATAGGGAGCCACCAAGTGGGGAGCATAAAAGGCAACGGCTCGAAGGGCATGCCAGTCTTCCAAGCAGCCAAAGACGGTCGGATACTCATTGCGCTCCAACCGCTCTGCAATTGCCGCCACATCAGCTTCAGTAAACTGGCGGGGATCCATCCCCTTGGTAGGGGCCTCCACTTTGGACTTGGATCGGGCAGACATAGGCAGCCTGAACACGCTACAAGCCGATCTTAGCCTCTTCCTTTTTGCCCGGCCGACTTTGAAAAAACTTGACACACTCCCCACCTCAATCGCTTGCTTCTTGCGCAGTTGTGAGGACGGGGCCTCAGACTTAACTTTTGGGCAAGCCGGGCCGTGGGCTCCCAAACTCTGAAAAGGGATCCCCATTCCTCCAGTTTCGTGGCAAGGTGAGGACAGATACCGCATCGGAGGCTGCTATGGAGAGCAAGATCCCCGCCCGCGATGTCCAAGTTGCCCTTATCGGCCCGTCCACGCTGGTTCTCCGCTCCCGCACCTGGGATCGCCTGAAGTTTGAGCTGGAATACGCTCGGCAACGGGGCACCACTGCCAATAGCTACCTCATCCAGGCCCGCCAAACCCTTCTCATCGATCCTCCGGGGGAATCGTTCACCAGCATCTTTTTAGAAGAGTTGGCCCAACACCAGTACCTGCAGCGGTTGGACTTTATTTTGCTCAGCCACGTCAACTTTAACCGCATTGCCACTCTCAAGGCCCTATTGCCTCTGGCTCCCTACGCGATGGTGCTCTGCTCCAAGCCGGGATCCATTACGCTACGGGCCGCCTTTGAAGAGATGGATCCCTTGCCCCGCAGTCGCGACGAAGAAGAAGCCGCCGATCTGGGCATTTTCTACAATGGCGACCAGTCTTTCCGTTTGCGGGTCATCCGGGATGGGGATCGCCTGGATTTGGGAGAAGGGCATGAGTTGCACTTTCGCACCGTGCCCACGCCCCGCCACCCAGATGCCCTCTGTACCTACGATCCGGCCACCGGGATCCTCTACACCGATAAGCTGTTCGGCGCCCACGTGTGCGATGAGCAAGTGTTTGACGAACATTGGCGGCAGCTCAGCGAAGACCGCCGCTACTACTTCGACTGTTTGCACCGCAACCAATTGTCCCAGGTGAAGGCAGCCCTGGCCAAGTTGGAAGAATTTCCCGCCCAAATCTATGCCCCTGCCCACGGCCCCTTGGTGCGCCACAGCCTGCGGCGCTTGCGGCTGGACTACCACACTTGGTGCGAAGAGGATCCCGGCGAGCAGCGGGTAGCTCTCCTATACACTTCCGCTTACGGAAATACAGGCTTGATGGCCATGGCTATAGCCCAAGGGCTGGAGCGGGCCGGCGTTAAGGTGGAGCGGATCAACTGCGAATGGTCCACTCCGGAGGAGATCGCCCAAGCTCTGGAGCGCTGCCAAGGGTTTGTTATCGGATCCCCGACTTTGGCCGGCCATCCTCCTGTGCAGATCCAAACCGCCCTTGGCATCATCCTTTCTTCAGTTCCCACCACCCGATTGGCCGGGGTTTTCGGCTCCTACGGCTGGAGCGGAGAAGCGGTGGATCTCATCGAGAGTAAGTTGCTCAATGCCGGCTTTTCCTTGGGGTTTGAGACGATCCGCGCCAAGTTTAAGCCCACCCCTGAAATCCTGGAAGCCTGTCAAGAGGCGGGATCCCAGTTTGCTCAGGCCCTGCGCAAAGCCAAACGAGCCCGCGCCCCTCGCCAAACCAGCAGCGAAACTCAGGCGGATCGGGTTGGGCAAGCCCTGAGCCGGGTGGTGGGATCCCTGTGTGTAGTCACCGCCCTGCAAGGAGAGACCCGCCGTGGCTTTCTCACCTGGTCGGTGGCCCAGGCTAGCTTCAATCCACCGGGGCTAACCCTGTCGGTGAACAAGGAACAAGAAGCCGAATTGCTGACCTATCCCCAGGCCCCCTTTGTGCTTAACATCTTGCGGGAAGGCAAGGGCAGCAACTTGCAGCGGCACTTTCAGCGGCCCCAGCGCCCTGGAGAAGATCGGTTTGCCGGCTTGGCCACGGCCACTGCTGAGAATGGCTGCCCCATTTTGTTGGACGCCTTAGCTTACCTGGAGTGCCGTGTGAAAACTTGGATGGACTGCGGGGATCGCTACCTGGTCTATGCCGAGGTGGAACGGGGCAAGGTGCTGGATCCCACGGGGGTTACGGCCATGCGGCGGGGGTAGTGTATTGGAGAACAAAGATTTGTTGTGGAGTCAATGCTAACTGGATCCCATCGATCACCTTGAGCTGACGATCTGCTCGGCAAATTTCCGGCTCTTGTTGAGGGGCAAATATCAAAATAGAGTAATCGTCTAAATCCACCATCCACCCTAATTTGCTGCCGTGCTTTAGACAATGCAGGATATTATCGATTACACGGCTTACCCTTTGACCCGGCGAAAGAATTTCGATAATCCAGTCGGGTGCTGCGGTGAAGTCATCTTCTGGCTCGCCTGTTTCACTGAGGCGAATTCGATCCCACGCAATTACAGCAATATCGGGAACAATGGAACGACCGGCAAAAGTGCATCGCAATTCGGGTAGGGCAGTATAGTCGGTGGTGCTGCCGTCAACCTCAGCCAAAAGGCGTTTTTGCAAAATGGAATGGCGGACTTTGGGCAGCGGTTTTTGAATGGCAACTCCATCCACGTACTCCCATGCCGGAGACTCTTCTATGTGAGGCAACTTGAGGAAGTCTTCAAGAGTGAGAGCCAAATCTAGGCGAGTTGTCATAGGTTTAGGCAAAGCCCCCCCGGATCCCTGCCAGTACTGTATCCCAAACCCCAAAGCGAGGGGGAGCGGTGGAGTAGGGGTTAAAACTGCGGCAATTGGGGTAGATGGAGCGTAAAAGTCGTCCAACCGGCAGAGCTGTTGACCTCAATGGATCCCCTCAGTTGATCCACCATTTGTTTCACCAAAGCCAAGCCCAGACCGGTGCCCCCTTCTTTCCAAGGATCATGGCTGGGGATCCGGTAAAAACGATCGAAAATGCGGGTGAGTTCCTCAGCCGGGATCTCTTGGCTATTCCTGACTTGGATGCGAGTTCGGTTGGCCTCAACCCTGACTTCTAGGCGGATGGATCCCTGGCCGGGGGTGTATTTCACCGCGTTGTGTAGCAGCTCCCGCAGGATACGCCCCAAAAGGAGAGGATCTGTGGTGATGCTGCTCTCCAGAGGCACGTTGGCTTGAAAGGTTTGCCCCTTAGTACGGGCGCGTTCGCCAATAGCCAACAGCAAATCCCCCAACAAGGCTTCCCAGGTCAGCGTTTGCAGATTCAAAGCATAGGCTCCTGCCTCTAGCCGCTGCAAATCCAACAGGTCATTGATCAGCTCGATCTCCCGTTGGCATTCCCGCTGGGCGATGGATAGGTACTGGGCCTGCTTCTCCCTCGCAGGGGCAACTTGCAGCATGTGCAACGCCATTTTCATGCTGGCTAGAGGAGTGCGCAGCTCGTGGCTGACGGTGCTGATAAAGTCATCTTTGAGGCGGTTGAGGCGCTCTAGGGCTTGCACCTGCTCTTGGGCCGCTCGGAACAGGCGGGCCTGGCGCAGCCCGATGGCGCACTGATTGGCCACCTGCTGGATAAGCTGCATCTCCTGCTGGTCGAAAGAACGCTCAGCTGAGCGAAAGATCCACAGATCCCCTAGCACTTGGCCTTTATCCGGCAGGGGGCAAGCCATGACCACCTGGCGCTTTTCCACTGTCTTTTCTGGATAGTAGAAGCAAAAAAGGCAGGGCTGTCCTGCGAGCAATTGTTGATGAACATCGTCGTAAGGCCCACCCTTTATGGATATGGAAATGTTCAGGGAGGAATTGGAGCGGGGGCAGTACTCGTAGCTGATGGTGGAAAGGGTGAGATCGGCGTTGTAAAGGCCAATATCGCAGCCATCTGCATTTAGGTTTTCTCCCAGCTCGCGCAGAGCGGTGTTGAGAATTTCAGCTTCATCCAGAGAGTCGCGCACCCGGTCAGTGATGCGTTTCAGCAGGGCCTCAAATTGCAGGGATCGCTGCAACTCAGAGGTGCGTTGCCGAACCTTTTCTTCCAAGGTTTGATTGAGGGCTTGCAGTTGTTCACATAACTGGGCCTGTTGCAACGCGATGGCTAATTGATCGCTCAGCTCTTGTAAAAGCCGGATTTCCCACTCTTGCCAAGGGCGGCTGGATTGGCAGTGCTGTGCCACCAGAAGGTCCCAGAGATCCTCTCCCCGCCGAATTGGGATCACCAAGTTGGCTTGGGCCTGGAAAGATTCCAAGAGCTCCCGATAGCAAGGATCCAAATTGGCCGTCGCCACGTTGGCTATGGCTTGCACAAAGCCCTCTTGGTACTTGCGGTAGCAAGGATCCTGGCGAAGGCAAGCATCCCACACCCGGCGGCCCAAGTGGCTGGGCCAGGGATCCGCCACCGACTCAGCAGCTACAAACCCCCCTACACCTTCCTGCAACTGATAGATCATCACCCGATCTACCTGGAGAAACTCTCGCACTTCCGCAACCGTTGTTTCCAAGAGGGTTTGCAAGTCCAAAGCTTGGCGGATCCGCCGCAATAAGGCCCCCAACAGTCGCTCCCGCTCTGCCTCTTGCCGAAGCACTTCTTGAGCTTCTTTGAGGGGGGTGATGTCCACAACAACACCGAAAACGGCATAGGGATCCCCTTGCTGATCCCGCAGGGCAAACTTGGTGACCCACTGGGTCAATCTCTTGCCATCGCGGAAAAAGGTTCGCTCGTAGCTGACAGGATGCGGAGATTGCAGGACTTTTTGATCCTGATCTCGAAATTCTAGAGCCTCTTCTGATGCGAACAGCTCACTATCCAACTTTCCAAAGAGCTCTTCTGCCTTGCAGCCTCTCTGTTGTAGATAAGTCTTGTTTACATGAAGATAGCGCCCTTCCAGATCTTTGAGAAAGATAGAAAAAGGGATCCCGTCCAGAATAGCCCTAAGCCGAGCTTCGCTTTCTTGTAGAGCCAGCTCTGCTTCTTTCTGCTCCGTAATATCTTCGGTAATGCCAACAATACGGATAACCTCTTGCTGTTCGTTCAAGATGGGTCGGCAAGAAGTACGCAGCCAGCGCAGCCTGCCATCCCGATGGAAAATGCGGTAGGTGATCTGCTGGGTTTCTTGAGTGGCTCGGGCGGCCGCCTGCAGTACCCTTGGCAGATCTTCGGGATGGATCCTGTCTTTCCAGAGATCTGGCTTGCGGCGAAACTCTTCTGCTGTGTAACCCCAGATCTTCTCGCTTTGGGGGCTTTCGTAGAGAGACTGGCTCAAGTCTGCAGAATACACAAAGAAAACCACCGGTACAGCCTCTGCAATTTCCCGAAAGCGGGCCTCGCTCTCTCGCAAAGCCAGTTCCACCTGCTTTTGTTGGGTGATATCGCGGGTACTGGAAACGATCCCTTGCACAGAGGGATCCTCCAAAAGATTGGTGCAGAAGCTCTCCAGCCACACCCACTGGCCATCGGCGTGTTGGGCCCGGTAAATAAAGCTGAGTGTCTCGCCAGGTCGAGCCTTGAGTTGCTCAAGAGCATTAGCAACGTTCTGCCGATCCTCGGGGTGAACCCAATCCAAGGGTACGGCCTCTCCCTGATTGGGAGCACGCCCCAAAATTTTCTCAGCAGCCGGAGGATTTAAGGTATGCAGCAGACCTTGGGCATCGATCCGACACAAAATGTCGTGGCTGTTGTTGAGGAAGGCGCGAAAACGCTCTTCTTGTTCCCACACCTCCTGTTCCAGCCGCTTTTGTTCGGTGATATCTAGGACAATGCCGATAAGTCCCAAACCTTTAGACTGATCCTGAAGCTTTACAGCGAAGCGATAGGTGTAGCGCTCCTGGCCTTGAATCATTTCCTTACCTTCGAATTGGCAAAACCCTTGCCGCTCTACGTCGGATAGAACTTGAGAGGTGTACTCCGGCCAGTGAGGATATTCTCGAGCCACCTCCTCCAAAGAAGTGCCCAGCAGATCACCAAACCAGGCGCGGTCGGTGGCATTTTGCAAAATCAGCACTCCCTGGGGATCCCTGGCCCACACCGCCAATGGCAGGGCATCCAACAAGATGCGCAGTTGGGCCTCCCGCAGCCGCAGGTTTTCTTCCAACTGTTTCTTCTCGGTAATGTCTCGGCCCACGCCGCGAATAAACTGCAAGCGGCCCCGCCGGTCAAAAATGCCTTGGTGGATCCACTCAAACCACCGCACCTGCCCCGCTGCATCCGCCACTCTGCTAATCCGGGTAAAGGTGGGCTGCTGAGGGGTAAGGTGGGCTATCTTTTGCTGCGCCTGCTCCTGCTCTTCTGCCAGCAGCACGTCGATCCAGCGCCTGCCCCGCCAATCCCCCAAGATTTTCTGGCAAGCTTCGTTACATTCCACCACCGTCGTATCTGCACGCGCCAGCATGATGACATCGGGAAAACCCACCTGATCCCGCTGCAGCCAGCGCTTTTGCCAGTACATCACCACGGCCAGTGAGGATCCCCAAAGGAGCAGCCAAAGCCATCCGGGCAGAGTGTTTCGGTCGAGTAAGGTGTTTAGGTTGACTAGATCCCAGGAGGCGCTCATGAAGGTTGTCGATTAAGTTAAGTTTAGAAAGTGTCAAGGAGTGCACTGCTTTTCGGTAGCATTTCTAACCCAGGATCGAGCACTGTGCCAACAATTCCCCATCTCCCCGAAAACTCCCCGAAAAGGAGAGCAAAGTTTGAGTCTACTGGAACGGTGGGGCAGTATCCTCGAAAAGGGGGCTTTCAGGGTGAAGAGTTGTTTCTTAGGTTTCCTGAGTGTTCGGATAGATAGTTCTGAATCCAGCGCACCAGCCGCTGAGAGAGCACGAAAGCTTCTGGTTCGTCCCCTTTGATGCCGACTTGGCTGCTAAAGCAGGCGATGACCTCCTCGTTCAGCTCCGGTTTAGAAGGATCGCTGTGAAACTGCAGCCGCACTTGGCTTTGGACCTGGAAACTCTCTTGAGCTTGGTTGTCCAAAACCTCCTGGCCTACCCGATGTACCCGCACCCCTTGCAACTGGGCCAAGGGATAAGAAAACACCTGCTGCCGCCAAAAGCCCCAAGGGCCACCCAGCCGGGTCAAGGTCACCCGTTGGCTTTGGCAATCTAGATTCAGGATCTGCCCCAACCCCCAAGGGATCCCAGCCCACAGGCCCATCCCCCACAGCGGCGAACGGGCCCACAGTTGGGATCCCAAAATTAGCAGCACCAAGCCCCCTGCCGCCCGCCAAGCCAGTTGCTGAGAGGTAAACCGCTGTAGGGCAATGCGCAGCCGTTTGGGATTGCGCTCCAGAACCTGCGGATAGACCGGTGCCATGAAATGGGATCCCACTGCTTAGGCTAGCTTAACAGGGGTTGCTTTTCCCTAGGCGCTGAAGGCATCTTATCCGGGCATTGCGTTGGTGAAAAACTACAACTCCGGCTCGGCAAAAAACTCTGATAAATCCAGCGCAAATCCAGGGATCACCTCTCCACCTTCCAGGATGTCGCCGGGTTTCTTCAATGCTTCAGGCTCAGGCCGGCGATAGACCAGAACGTATTTCTCTTCAGGATGAATGATCCAGACCAGCCGGGATCCATTCTCAAAATACTCAACGAGCCTATCATGGATCTCTCCAACGGTGTTGGCATCGGAGAGAACTTCTACAGCCAAGTCTGGGGATCCCTCAATATAACCCCTTGGGATCCCGCCCAGAGATTGCAGCCGTTCTTTGGAAAAGAAAGAACAATCTGGAGAACGGCGATTGCCGGATTTCATTTTGAAGGAAGTATCGGAATCGAAGGTAAATCCAATCCTTTGACTGCGAACGTAGGAGCCCAGAATGATGTGAATCAAACTTACGTAGTACCCATGCTTTGCACCTGCCGAGCCCACGGTAACCAGTTCTCCGTTCACAACCTCATAGCGATTGCCATCCTCCGGTAAAGCCATAAACTCTTCGTCAGTCCAAATTTTTCGAGAAGCTGCCGGAGAACTATCAGCAGGTGCCTCGGCCAATTTTTCTCTTTCCAAAACCTCGACCATCATGACCTCCGCAATGAAAAACGGCTAAACCAACCAAGGGAGCCGGTCTGGGGTCAACACATCGTAAACTACCCGGCTCCGACCGCTAAGCGGTACGGAGCGGGCTTTCAGTAGCCCTGAGCCTGCTCTGCTCTACCAGA
>NZ_JANSIF010000081.1:0-6953 GCF_047461935.1 Synechococcus sp. R55.4
TGTACTTCATCAAAGCGCATTCCTCCCGGCACTGACCCTACGGGTACAGTGCGGGGCTCCTGCGATTTCTAGCTGAGCTGACCAAGCGGCAGAAGGGAAATCTCACTTATTGTTAGCAGGCTGGCTGGGGAATCCTACTGGCGCTACCGTGGTTTTGGGTTGTGTTCACAGCGGGTCAGCAGCGGGCCGGCACAGCTTACTCTACCCAAAAAGGTGCACGTGGGATCTTCACCAAGTGCTGGGGTAAGCTACCCTGTCTGTTGAACTTATTCCGGCAGTCTGTCTGGGTGAAAGATGCTGAGATATCGGCACTAGCGGCCCAAAAGGTTCGGTTCCCAGATTGCCTCTGGGTCTACTTCAAGCTGTTCTGCCTCAATCCCTATGGTTTCCTCTGACCTCAAGCGCTGGCTGGATAACTTCCTGATTGCCGTTGTCTTTCTGGTGTTCGCCGGGTTTGTCTGGTTTGTCTTTTCCGTAACCGGGGCTTTTCTTGGGATCCCACTGGGCTACAAACTTTGGATGCGGCTCTGGCTGCCTTTGTTTCAGCCGGCTTTGGGGATCCTGATGGCCGGGGCGGTGGTGAGCGGAGTGTGGGGCTGGCTGGAAAAACGCCGCTCCCAACAATCATGATCATCAATAGAACTGAAGATCCCGTGGCGCAGGGGAGCCACAGACTGGCTCTATACTGGAAACGTATCTAAATGTTGAGCACCTGAGGCGGTCTGGCGTCGTGTTTGTTCTGTCCGGCTACGAGTATTTGCTGGTTTTCCTGATCCTCTGCTCTCTGCTGCCGGTTTTGGCTCTGGGGGCTTCTGCACTCTTGGCGCCAAAGCGGCGGGGATCCCTGCGGCGCAGCACTTACGAGTCGGGCATGGAGCCGTTTGGGCAAGCCTGGATCCAGTTCAACATTCGCTACTACATGTTCGCACTGGTCTTCGTCATTTTCGATGTAGAGACGGTGTTCCTCTATCCCTGGGCAGTGGCGTTTCACCGCTTGGGGCTGTTGGCCTTTGTGGAGGCCCTGATTTTCATCGCCATCCTTGTGGTGGGTCTTGTGTACGCCTGGAGAAAAGGAGCATTGGAATGGTCATGACGTCTGAGAAATCGCAAGTCTTGTTTCCGGGGGCTGCCCCCCAGGTGACTACCGACCTCTCCAACAACGTCGTTCTGACGACGGTGAACGACCTGTACAACTGGGCTAAGATGTCCAGCCTCTGGCCGCTGCTCTACGGCACCGCCTGCTGCTTCATCGAGTTTGCTGCCATGCTGGGATCCCGCTTCGACTTCGACCGCTTTGGCCTGTTGCCTCGTTCTTCGCCGCGCACGGCTGATTTGATCATCACGGCAGGTACGGTCACCATGAAAATGGCTCCGGCGTTGGTCAAGCTCTACCAGCAAATGGCTGAGCCGAAGTACGTGATCGCCATGGGGGCTTGCACCATCAGCGGTGGCATGTTCAGCTCCGATTCCTACACGGCAGTGCGGGGGGTGGACAAGCTGATCCCGGTGGATGTGTACATTCCCGGCTGCCCTCCTCGTCCAGAAGCGATCATGGATGCCATTGTCAAGCTGCGCAAGAAGATCGCCGCCGAGGACATGCGGGAACGAGGCCGTCTGCAGCAAACCCACCGCTACTACACGGTTAAGCACAACCTCAAGCCTGTGCCGGAGATCATCACCGGCAAGTATCTGGAGAGCGAGACCCGCCAAGCTCCCCCGCCAGAGCTGGCTGCGGCCATCGGCCTGCCGGTGCCCCCGGCTTTGCAAACTGCCGACTTTAAGCGGGCGGAACAGCAGCTCAAAGCCTTGCAGGGAGGAGTGTGAGATGGCAGAGGAAAATGCCCAGGAAAAACAAGCGCCGCCATCCGCAGGCGAGCAGTCGGAACCCTTGGTGACGTTGGAGCGGGGCCCGGTTTCCCAGTTTTTGGCCGACAACGGCTTCGAGCACCAGTATTTGGGGAGAGACGCAGCAGGGGTAGAGCTGTTGGAGGTGGAGCGGGACTTTCTCCTACCCTTGTGTACCGCCCTCTATGCCTACGGCTTTAACTACCTGGAGTGTCAGTGCGGATATGACCTGGGGGCAGGGCAGCCACTGGTCAGCCTTTACCACCTGATCAAGCTGTCAGACGGGGCGGATCGCCCTCAGGAGGTGCGGCTCCAGGTAAAGTTGCCTCGCCAGGATCCACGCCTACCTTCCGTATACTGGATTTGGAAGTCGGCGGATTGGCAGGAACGGGAAACCTACGACATGTACGGCATTGTTTTCGAGGGACACCCGAACCTGAAGCGGATTTTAATGCCGGAAGACTGGATAGGTTGGCCCCTGCGCAAGGACTACATCACGCCTGACTTCTATGAGCTGCAGGATGCCTACTGATTGGGGATCCCTGACCTGGTGAGCAGCGTTGAACAGGATGGGTTGAGATGTGGCCTTTTTTGCTCTTGGCAATCTATGCAGGTGGAGTTTGGTACTCGGCCCGCAAGGCGGATCGCATCTATTCGGGATCTGGGAAGTGGCTGGTATCGGCCCTCTGGCCTGTGTTGTTGGTCTCGAACCGTCAGTTTCGCCAAAATTGGCGTCGTCCCCTGAACAAGTAAGTTGAGTGAGTCTGGATCCCTGGAATCCTCACCTGTGATCGCTCCTGAGCAACACCTACGCGACCCGAGTCTTTCTCTATCGACACCTCAGGCCACGCAGAAGTTGCGGGAGTTGATTGTCAGCCGCATTCGCGCTCAGGGACCGGTGACCTTTGCCCAGTTTATGGAGTGGGCTCTCTACGAGCCAGGGTTGGGCTATTACGAGCAGGGATCCCCGATTGGCCCCGACTACCTCACCTCTCCCCACCTGGCGGCGGACTTTGCCCAACTGTTGGCAGAGCAGATCCTTCAGTTCTGGCACATTTTGGGATCCCCCCCTGACTTCAAGGTGATCGAGATGGGGGCGGGCAGCGGTCGCCTGGCCCAGGATTGGCTGACCTACGTGCGCTCCGCTAACCCCCCTTTTTGGCAGGCACTGGAATATGGGATCCTGGAGCGTTCTGCCCACCTGCGGCGGCTCCAACAGGAGCGATTGGCCCCTTTTGGGGAGAAGGTGCGCTGGTTGGATTGGGACGGGATCCCGGATAACTCAGTTACAGGCTGCTTTTTCTCCAATGAGCTGGTGGATGCTTTTCCGGTGCATCGGGTGCAGGTGCAGGATGGGGCTTTGCGAGAAATCTATGTCGATTGCGGCGAGGCTGCAGAAGCCAACTTCCGGGAAGTGCTGGGGGATCTGTCCACTCCTGAGCTAAGAGAGTACTTCGCCCGTCTGGGGATCCCTGTAGAAACTTATCCGTCCGGTTACCAAACCGAGGTGAACCTGAAAGCCTTGGAGTGGCTGCAGCTGCTGGCCCGTAAGCTGCGGCGAGGCTACGTGCTCACCATCGATTACGGCCACACCGCCCAGAGCTACTACAGCCCCCACCGCGCCCAAGGTACGCTCTTGGCCTACCGACAGCACGGCAGCTACACGGATCCCTATGTTCGGGTGGGATCCCAGGATCTCACCGCTCATGTGGACTTTACCACCCTAGAGCAAGTGGGAGAATCTCTGGGGCTAAGATGCCTGGGGTTCACCCGGCAGAGCAGCTTTTTGGTGAACCTGGGATTGACCGAGCGGCTGGCTGCCCTCAGCCAAATGGGGAACCCGGTTGATGGCGAAGCTGTGGATGTGGGCCAAGTTTTGCGGCGGCGATCCGCTCTTCATGCGCTGCTGGATCCCATGGGGTTGGGGGGCTTTGGGGTATTGGTGCAGGCTAAGGGCCTGACCCCCTCAGAATATGCTCATCCTCTGCGGGGCTTTGGCGAGCCAGAGCTGTGAACCGTTTCGGTGCTATTGGGATGGGATGTCTGCCCCTACCGGCTACCGTTGCCTTCCATCGATGCCAGTTCTGCCATTGCTCTGGCGCCATCTTCCAGGTTGTCGATTCGCTCCTCGAGGGTTGCAAAGACTTCGTCATATTTGTCGGCCCATGCGACGCCGGCGGCAGTTTTGGTCGTGCGGGCCAAGTTGAGAGATACGTCTGGAGATCCTTTTTTGGGAACGGATGGCCGTTCCGCGAAGTTGCCAGCAGCTGTTGAGGGATCAGCCTGGGTTAGGCGGGCAATATCTTGCTTGAGGAGATTCTGTTTTGATTGGAGTTGTTCCACCTTGGCTATGCCCTCTTTGAGGGACTGAATGGGCCTTTTTTTCTTGGCTTGTAAATCTCCAATCGAGGCTTTCAGACTTTGCTCTTCTGCGCGTAACTGAGGAAGTCGTTCTTCTTGAGATTGGATCTGGATCTCTGTTTCAAAATGAAGCTGAGGAGTTTGAGCTTGCGAACGAGCCTCATCATAAGGTTGGGCAGCAGCCACCCCCTTCTGCTGGACTTTTGCCCAATCTTCAAGGGCAGCACGCAGGTTGGCCAGTTCGCTTTGCAGTTGCTGTAGGTCTGAAGGAGTGATTTCGTTTTGCTTCTGTCGATTTTCGAGGTGCTGCAGAAGCTGGATTTTGGCTTTGGCCTCGCTTCCAGATAGAGCAGAAGCCACATAGCCCGTCATCCCCGTGGCCAAACCTGCTGCTCCTGCCTGCCACAGGGATCCTCCCGCCCCAAGGCCGCCAATAGCCACCGTAACTCCGGCCAACGCGGGAAAGGCAGTTATCCAAAGCTGGCGGCAGGAGAAAGGCAACATCATCGACCCCAGGGTGGAAGAGGAGATTGTCTTGAAGATTGTTTTGACCATAGGTAATGTTTGGGTAGGTTTTCTCTCACTCACAACTCCTCTTTTTTTAAGGAGAAAGGGGAGCTAGAACCAACACAAAGAACAAAGAACGCCTTAGAGACAATTTTACTGCACTATTTCACTGCACTTCATCACTGCACTTCAAGATGACTCTGGTGTACTGCTGAGGTTACAGTTCTTTACGCCATCCCTCCAGTATGGCCACAACTACAAGTCAATCGCCACTCTAAACCTGCAAGAGCCACTTCAGCTAGAAATTGCAGGAGCCCCGCACTGTACCCGTAGGGTCGGTGTCGGGAGGAATGCTATAATAATACTGCGGACACCAGAAACGGTTGTTTAAGGCACTGGTAACGGTCGATTGGGGGTGCTGTAAACCACCCCAGAGGCTCGTGGTTGGCTTGCTAACTGCAGGGCTACTAAAAGCCCGCTCCGTACCGCCTAGCGGTTGATGTCGGGTAGTTTACGCTCATCCTGACCGGCTTTCTTGGCAGCGACGCCCAAGGACATCTGCTTTGACATGCTCGATAGGACTCCGTCCCGCTGACGCGAAAGGACCCCGTCCCGCTGCCGCAGTGGATCCCAGGGCTTGGAGCCTTGAGGAGAAAGTGGGGCAACTGTTTCTGGTTTATTTTGAGGGAGCTGAGTTTTCCTCCGCTCTCGAGGAGATGATCCGGGACTACCACGTGGGCGGGCTGATCTTCTATTCGATTGCCGGCAACATTCAAACGTTGCCTCAGGTGGCCCAGCTCATTGCCGCGGCTCAGGCACAAGCCCTTGTCCCCCTGTGGATAGCCATTGATCAAGAGGGGGGGCCGGTGGTGCGCCTTACCGAGGGGGTGACGGTGTTCCCCAGCGCCATGGCAGTGGCAGCAGCGGGATCCCTGGCAAAGGCAGAAGCTATGGCCCGTGCGGTGGGAACGGAGCTGAAAAGTTTGGGGTTTAACCTCAACTTCGCCCCTGTTGTGGACGTGAACAGCAACCCCCACAACCCCATCATCGGCATCCGAGCCTTTGGGTCAGACCCGAAACAGGTGACAGATTACGGCCTCGCCCTGTGGCGCGGCTATCGGCAAGCCGGGATCCTCTGTACGCCCAAACATTTTCCCGGCCATGGGGACACCGATATGGATTCCCACCTGGGGTTGCCGCGGGTGGATCGCCCCCTGGAGGCGCTACAAACCACGGAATTGCGCCCGTTTCAGGCTTTGATCCGGGCAGGGGCAGAGGCGATGATGACGGCGCATGTGGTGATGCCGGCTCTGGGATCCGTGCGACCGGCAACGCTGGCCCCTGAGGTGGTGTCGGGCTGGCTGCGGCAGAGGCTGGGTTTCCAGGGTCTCGTCCTGACAGATTCCCTGACCATGGGGGCCATTGCCCGCACCTACGGCATTCCCGAAGCGGCAGAACTGGCCTTTAGGGCAGGGGCCGATGTGCTGCTGTTTGGGGCAGATCCCGGCTTTACCCCGGCCATCCAAAAAGAAGCTTATGCCCATCTGCTGCGGGAGTTTCGCGCCGGGCGCTTGTCGGTTGAACAGTTGGATCAGTCGGTGGAGCGGATTTTGGCCTTGAAGCGGCGCTACAGGCTGGGATCCCCCTGCCCCCCTTTCCCCCCTTCCACCCTGGAAAGCCACCAGGCGCTGGCCCGCCAAATCGCCCAAGACAGCATCACCCTGGTACGGGGATCCCTGCCTCCCTTGGCCCCTGACCCGCTGCTTATCACCCCTGTACCTTTGTTGGGGGAGCTGCTGCAAAAAGCCTGTCCCGCTGCCCAAGTGTTCTCCATCCCTCTGGATCCCACCCCCGAACAGCAGCGGATTGCCCAAGAAGGGGCTCAAAGGGCTGCGCAGGTGCTGGTGGGATCCCTGGAGACGTGGCGGCATCCGGCGCAGAGGTTGCTGCTGGGATCCCTTCCGCCGGAAAAGGTGATTGGGTTGGCCTTGGGATCCCCCTACGACGCCTTTGCCCTGCCCCAGATCCCGGTCTATTTGGCCTGCTACGGCACTACCCCCGTCTCTCTACAGGCGTTGCTGCAGGTGTTGTTGGGACAGATCCCGGCCCAGGGTCGCTTGCCGGTTGGATCCCACTTGGAGGGATCCTGGTCGCGTTAGCGGAGCTGATACATTTACGCTGAACACTGCTGAACATCACTGTTCAACTATGCAGCGATAGCATTCTGTTTGTTTCCAACC
>NZ_JANSIF010000082.1:0-6199 GCF_047461935.1 Synechococcus sp. R55.4
CAGCCTAGAGGTCCAGGGTTGGCTTGCCGACTCTAGGGCTACTGAAAGCTCCCGCCTTTAGGCGGGGGTAGTTTACCTTCGTCTTCAGCTCCCCGGCTTGAACAGGCCAATGGCCGTGACCTGGTTGGATCCCACCTCAAAGGCAAAGGCCAGGCCCAGAGCATCGTAGTTGACGTAGTAGCGGTCGTCGCGCAGATACTCTCGGCTCCCCTTGGGATAGGGCACCACCTCGTTGTAGCCGTTCTCGCCGGGCCCGCCGTAAACGGCAATCACTTCCGAATAGGTGGAGCCGATGCGGATCCCTTCGCCGGTCATGGCTTCCGGGTGGGTGGTGTAGATGCGGTTGGCGAAAAAGCTATCCACAATGCCCGGATGACGGTAGGTGAAGAGGATGTAGTCTTGTAGGTAAAAGATCTTCAAGTCGCTGTTGGGCTGAAACACATTGGCTCCAGAGGCCGCTGGGATCTGATCGACATTGCCCAGCAGGTGGGTATCCACGTTGCGGGTATCCATGCCCAGCTCAAAGCGACCGACTCGGCCCTCTTGCACCAGCACGGTAGGCCGTGGGGGCAGGGTGGGTCGCCGTGGGGGCAAGGCCAGCGCTTGCAGGCCGGCATTCAGCCAAGCATTGTCATCTCCTTCCACCGTCTGCAAAGGCACTAAACCTCGCTCCAAAGAGCGACCATCTCCTGTCTTCCAGGTGGCCACGGCCAGTTCCACCGCCGCGCCGGAGGGGAGAGCAAAGAAGCGGGTTTGTCGCTCGCTGCCTTGGGTGGGCTGTCCCAAGATAAGGGTGCTACTGCTGGATCCCAACTGGGCAGCCAAGAGGGTGGCCCCCTGGCGGGTGTTACCATCCACGAGAACGGCCAACGGGATCCCGGCGGCAATGGGCAGATTTTCGCTGTTCCAGAGGGTGGGCTGCCCGAATCGGTCTTCGGTAATCAGCAGCGGCTGGACGGAGCGGGGCAAAAACAGGCGCGCCACATCTGCTACCACTTGGGGGTCGTAGCCCACAGCTCCGCGCAGGTCGAGGACAATGCCCTGGCTGTAGTCTTGGGTGTAGAGGGTTTGGCGGATCTGCTGAGCCGTGGCTGGGGTGAGATCCGGCACAGCCAAGTAAACCTGGCGCGGGCCGATCCCGCGGGCTTGTACGGGAGGACGGGGACGGTTGAGCAAGTCCTTGAAAGCTTGCGGATCCCAGAAACGATCGGCGGGATCCCCATACTCCCGCAGGATCTCTTGAATGAACTCGTACTCCACCTCAATGGGGGGGCGGGGATCCCCGTAGCTTCGGGCCAACAGGCGGGTGTAGAGGTCGTTGTAACTGACTGCGGCAGCTTGGTTGCCTGCACCCAAGGACTCGTTGATGAACAATCCCACCAGATGGCGGAGATCCAGCCCGACCAGCTCAGGGGGAGGGGAAGGGGCTGCCGGGATCCCTGGATCGGGAAACGAACCTTGGGGATCCGAGGGCATGATGGGCACAGGAGGCAAGGCCGATTGGCCCACAGCGCTGCCGGGCGAGATCCCGGCGATCAGGGTGAGGATCCCCCAAGCCCCAAGTACGCGCGCAAATCCCTTCATGGCAGCCTGCCCTCTTGCAGATGTTGCGAATAGGATAAACCCTAAACGCTCCCCTCTGCCACTGTAGGCAGTGTTAGGTATCCGCTTTTTGCATTTTAGAACACTAGGGGTGACTGTCGCGCCCCCCTTCTTTGGAATGTTCCCAGCCGGGATCCGGAAAACCGCCCCACCACAGCCTACTCTTACTTGCCTTTTTTGCCCTTTTTGCTCGGCTTGGGCTTTTCTGCTGCCGGGATCTCTGTAGCGGTCTCTGCCGCTTTCTCCTCAACTGGGAGCGTTGCCTCTGCCGCAGAGGCTGAGACGGTTTCAGCAGGGGATGCTTCTACAGCCTTTTCTGTAGCTGGCTCGGCTTCCGCAGCTGCAGCTTCTCCATCCGTTTCCGCCCCCGTAGCCGTCTCTGATGAGGATTCAATTGCCTCAGGGATCCCAGATACCTCTGCTTCTGGCTCATCGGCCTCAAACTCGGCCTCTGGCACTTCAACCTTCTCCTCCGAGCCTGCCAAAGAAGTGGGCGCCTGGGTTGGATTCCCCTCGCTATCGACCCAGTTGACCGTAGTTTGCGACTTCAGCCAAGCCATCACCTTGTCGGTCAGCAAGCCTTCATAGACGGCTTGGCGTACTCGTTCCCGATCCAGCTTTTGGCCTTGCTGGGCATAGGCCGCCATCACCTCTTCCACCTCCACGTCCAACTCCGTGGAACCTACGGCAATTTGCTCTTGCCGAACGATGGCACTCAGGGCCAAGGTGCGCCGCAGCCGGTTGATGGCTTCGGGTCGGTGGCGCTCCATCAACTGGTTGAGGGTTTCAGGCGGCAGTTGGGACAGGAGCTTGCGGATCTCGCCTGGCGTGACCCCTTGCTGCTGTTGCAGCGAGTGAAGGCTTTGGGATAGCAGTTGCGTCGTTTCCTGCTCGACTAGGGTCTCGGGCAGATCCACCTCGGTGGTTTCCAGGATGGCGTTGAGGATGGCGGTTTCGAGGTTCTCCTCAGATTGTGTCAGGGCATCCTGTTCGAGGCGCTTTTGCAGGTGTTCCCGCAACTCGGCTATCGTTTGGAAGTTGCTGATCTCTTGCACAAAGGCATCGTCCAATTCGGGCAGCTCTTTGGCCTTGATCTCCTTCAGGGAGACGATGAAGGTAACCGTTTTCCCGGCCAACTCTTCTCTGAAGTAGTCATCGGGAAAGGTGGCTGCGATCTCCTTGGTTTCGTCGAGCTGCATGCCCACGATGCCCGCCACAAAACCGGGGATGAAGTTGTCTTCCTTGAGTTCCAGCTGGAAGTCCTGGGTGGTCATCTCGTCGAGGGGATTGCCTTCTGCATCGCGGGCTGCAAAATCGATCACCACCACATCCCCCAACTGAGCAGGCCGATCTTCTACCGGCAAGAGGGTGGCCCGCTGATCCCGCCATCGGTCGATGAGCTGGTCAATTTGCTCAGGCTTGACGTCAACACGGGTTGCCGTAACGGTCAGCCCTTTGTATTGGCCAACGCGGGCTTCGGGGTACACCTCAACGTATCCCGAGAAGCTGAAGTCTGCCTCGGGGTTGAACTGAGCCAAGAGCTGCCCCACCTCGTCATCCAGCTCGAACCGACTGATGGGGGTGAGCTGAGCTTCCTTGAAAGCCTGTTGAATGGCCTCGTTGATTAGGTCATCCACAGCACTGGCCATGATGCGCTCGCGGCCCACCTGCCGCACAACGAGGTTGCGGGGGGCCTTGCCCTTGCGGAATCCCGGAATTTGGATATTCTGCTCCAGTTGACGCAAGGTTTTTTCGTAGGAGCGCTTCACCCGGTCGGCTTCTACCACGATTTTGAGACCGACCCGGCTGCCAGGGCGTTTTTCTTGGATAACCTGCATAGGAAGTATGAGCTAGGGAGAGGGGCAAGTAGAAGTTCAATTCTACCTCAACGGCCTGTGGGTCAACCTGGGGATTTTAGGCAGGGGATCCCTCGGTGGCCACTTCTTTCACATCCTGGATGTCCTCTTGGGGTTCGGCACGCTTGCTGGGAGGCAGTTGCTTCACTTTGGCTTCCAGCTCCACCACCATTTCCTTGAGTTCGGTGATGGTGACCTCCTTCTCCTGCAGTTGCCGATTTTTTTCCCGGGCTTCGATGCTGAACTGTACGCGCATCCAGAGGCTATACAGCCAGGCGAGGGCGGCCCCAATCCCGGCAGATGCCAGAAGTTCCATCACCAGAGGGCTTTCAACGCTGACGCCGGGGGCAAAAGTAACCGTGACCGGGGTGGCGTTTTGCATGGCAAAGAGGGCAATGGCCAGGAGGGCTGAAAACAAGATCAGGTAGTTGAACAGTCGCATCGTTTTTCTCCTCGAAGGGATCCACTACGGCTTGCCAGCACCAGAATACCCATAAACTCGGGCCGGTTTTTGAGAAAAATTCCCTCAGAAAAACCAGCCATAACTGTGTAAGCCTTTGCCCAGAAAGTTGACCCCCAGGTAACATACCCAAACCACTCCAAAACCCAAGCTGGCCAAGAGGGCGGGGCGTCTGCCTTGCCAGCCTTTGGTGATGCGGGCATGCAAATAGGCAGCGAAGACCAACCAGGTAATTAAAGCCCAGGTTTCTTTCGGATCCCAGCTCCAGTAGGTACCCCAGGCTTCGTTGGCCCAAACGGCGCCGGCGATAATGCCGATGGTCAACAGGGGAAAGCCCAGCCCGATGAGCCGGTAGCTGGTGTTGTCCAAGATTTCTGCCAGGCTCAGCCGTTGCCAGGGGATCCCTTCTGGGGCCGGTTGGGGAGGGAGCTCAGCCGACGAGGGGGCAGGGCGGGGGGAGCGGAGGCCGGCATAGGCCAGTTCTGAAGCCGGGGAAGGCAGGGTGGCTTCCGCCCATTCGGGATGGGTTTGGGGTTGGGGAGGGCGAAATTGCAGGCCGAGGGAGTTGCCCTTGAGATGGACATCCTGACCGCGGGTGACGATGAGAAAGCTGATGGAGAGAAGGGATCCCACCAGCAGCGCCGCGTAGGCCAGCAACATCACAGTCACGTGCATCATCAGCCAGTTGGATTGCAAAGCCGGCACGAGGGGCTGGGCTACCTGCATATCTTCCGGCAGCACCAAGGCAGCAAAGGCCACGATCCCGGTCACAACTGGGGCGGTCATGACCCCCACCCAGCGGCTGCGGCTCCAGTAGAGGGCCACCAAATGCAAAGCGGTGATCCCCCAGGCCAGGAAAAACAAAGACTCGTACAGATTACTCAAGGGGAAGTAGCCTGCATCGATCCAGCGGGCCGTCAACAGGGCGGCCATCGTCAAGTTTGCCCCGATCATCCCCGCTAGGCCCAATTCGGCCAAAAGCTGCACCTGGGGAAAAGCTGCCCCACCCCAGTAGAACAGCATGGCCCCCAGAGAAATGGCAAACGCCACGTTGTTGAGCAGAGCTTGCCACTGGGCCAGATCCATGCCCGCAAGAGCTGTTATCGCCAACAGAGCCATACACGACCTCAAAAGTGTCTCCGACCCGGCTTGAGCCAGGCCAGTTGATCCCATTCTAGGGCGGGGGAAGGGATCTTCCCCAAAGGACACATGCTGGTAATGTGGGGATGGCTTGTCTGCGGCTCGGCAGGATACAAAGAGCATTGGGATGTAAGGCTCATGCAAGAACACGCGGGAAATGCCAGGTTGAGAACGTGGGGGTTGTTGAGATGGTGGATCTGTCTGTTGACCGCCCTCGTTTTGGCCTCTTGTGGGGGATCCCCGCCTAAACCCCCGCAGGAACAGCTTCCCCAGCTAGAGCGCGTGCCGGTTCCCCCGGAGATTGCCAAGCTGGATGCCCATTTGCAGTATTGTCGCCCGCAAGTTCAGATCCTCAGCCCCAAGCCAGGTGAGGTGTTGTCAGAGCGGCAGGTAACCGTTCGCTTCGCGGTGCAAGGGTACCCACTTTTCAAAGATCCGCAATTGGGTCTTGGCCCTCATCTGCACGTGGTGCTGGACAACCGGCCCTACATCGCCCATTACGATGCCGATGCTCCCCTCGTTTTCAAGGATTTGGAGCCGGGATCCCATACTCTGCGGGTGTTTGCCGGCAAACCCTGGCACGAGAGCTTCAAAAACTCTGAAGCCTATGCCCAGGTTAGCTTCCACGTGCTAGCTCCCACCCCCGAGTACGTGCCACAGCCGCAACTGCCCCTGCTCACCTACAACCGCCCCACAGGCAGCTACGGGGCCGAGCCAATCTTGGTGGATTTCTGGCTGGCCAATGCCCCAGTGCGGGAGAGCCTGTTGAGTGACTTGCCACGGGACTGGCGGATCCGCTACACCCTCAACGGCCAATCTGGCCTGCTGGATCGCTGGGAGTCTTTTTATCTGAAGGGCTTCAGGCCCGGTCGCAATGTGATGGTGCTGGAACTGGTGGACAGCAAAGGGGATCCCATCCGCAATGTGTTCAACAGCGCCGCCCGCGAGATCACCTACACCCCTGGCGGCCAAGACACCCTCTCCAAGCTGGTTCGGGGGGAGCTAAAAGCCGAAGAGGCCCTGGCCATCGTCCAGCCCCAGCCCACACCCACGCCGACTCCGGAACCCACGCCCACTCCTACTCCGACGCCAACGCCAACTCCGACACCCACGCCCACTCCTACTCCGACGCCAACGCCAA
>NZ_JANSIF010000083.1:0-4355 GCF_047461935.1 Synechococcus sp. R55.4
GGCAAGAAACTTCTTGAGTTTTCTCTATCTCGTCAGTGCTCTCTTTTGGCTCAAATAAAAGATCAACACAACCTAGTGGACGAGTGCCATCGCAAGGTAGCAGCGTTCCTGACCGATCACTACCGCTTGATATTTCTGCCCACCTTCGAGTCGGCCCAGATGGTTGCCAAGGCGGGAAGAAAGTTTGGTAGCAAGACGGCTAGGGCGATGCTGACCTGGGCGCACTATCGGTTCAAGCAGTTCCTGAAGTTCCAAGCCAGGAAGAAGAACGTGGTGGTGGATGTGTCAGAGGCGTACACCAGCAAGACCTGTACGAGGTGTGGGCATATCCACACCCAGTTAGGGGGTGCGAAGGTGTTTGTCTGTCCCGAATGCAACCACAAGCTACCACGGGATTGGCAAGGCGCTCTGGGGGTATTCCTCAGGGCTTTGCGGGATACCGCCATTCTGTTCAGTACTGAGCAGGATGCTATCGCTGCTTCTCTGGGCAGCAATGTGTGGCTACGCCACGCAAGCGAACAGGAAAGTTCAGCGTAAATGTATCAGTCCTGCTGCACTATAATGTTCTCGCTTCAAGGTCTCCGCTTTGAGGTTTGCCATTGGACTTGAGCCTTGAGCCACTTGGTTCTTCATTTTTCCCGATCTTTGCCCCCAACTCTATGACCCAACGTGCCCTAATTACCGGCATCACCGGACAGGATGGCTCTTACCTGGCCGAGCTGTTGTTGCAGAAAAACTACGAAGTTCACGGCATCATCCGCCGCGCCAGCACCTTCAACACCGACCGCATCGACCACATCTACGTGGATGCCCATGACCCCCAGGCTAGGCTATTCCTTCACTACGGGGATCTCACGGATGGCACCACCCTGCGCAGGATCCTGGAACAGGTGCAGCCGACGGAAGTGTACAACCTGGGGGCCCAATCCCACGTGCGGGTGAGCTTTGATGCGCCGGAATACACTGTTGATGCAGTGGCCATGGGTACCCTGCGTCTCCTAGAGGCCATCCGCGACTATCAGCAGCGCACCGGGATCCGGGTGAAGTTTTACCAGGCAGGCTCCTCGGAGATGTTCGGCCTGGTGCAGGAGATCCCGCAAAAGGAGACCACCCCCTTCTACCCGCGCAGCCCCTATGCCTGTGCCAAGGTGTACGGCTACTGGCAGACGGTCAACTACCGCGAAGCCTACAACCTCTTCGCCTGCAACGGTATCTTGTTTAACCACGAAAGCCCACGGCGAGGGGAAACCTTTGTAACCCGCAAGATCACCCGCGCCGTCAGCCGCATCGTTGCCGGCAAGCAAAGCAAGCTGTACCTGGGCAACCTGGATGCCAAGCGGGACTGGGGCTACGCCAAAGACTACGTCGAGGGGATGTGGATGATGCTCCAACAACCCCAGCCGGATGACTATGTGCTGGCTACTGGGGAAACCCACACCGTGCGTGAGTTTGTGGAACGGGCCTTCGCGCTGGTGGGCCTGCCGATTACCTGGAAAGGCTCCGGCCAAGCCGAACAGGGGCTGTACAAAGACCAAGTGTTGATCGAGATCGACCCCCGCTACTACCGCCCAACCGAGGTGGATCTGCTGTTGGGGGATGCTTCAAAAGCCAAGCGAGTCCTGGGGTGGGAACCCAAAGTAAGCTTCCCGCAATTGGTGGAGCTGATGGTGCTGGCCGACTTGGAAGCCATCGGCCTGGATCCGGATCCCATCTTGGGGGAACGGCGCACCCTCAACGGCCTGCTCAGCGAAGATCGCGCCTTCATCCGCACCCAAATGGGGGTTCACTACGACTGACAAGACAGTTAGAACGGTGGAGACGGGATCCCAAAAGACAGCCTTGCCCCCTTGCCCAAAGTAGGGATCAAACGCTTAATATAGTAGATCGCCGATTCTTTTGGTGGTTTGTACTCTTGCTCCCTAGCTGACCATCTCTTGCAGAGTTTGTTTGCTGATTTTGGAGAAATGCCCGCATGTCCCGCTACACAGGTCCCCGCCTAAAAATCATTCGTCGCTTCGGGGGACTTGATCTGCCCGGTTTGACGCGCAAGCGCCCCAAAAATACCAATCCACCCGGTATGCACGGGGCCGAGCGCAAGAAAAAATCCGAATATGCCATTCGCCTGGAAGAAAAGCAGAAGGTGCGCTTCAACTACGGGCTGAGCGAGCGGCAGATGATCCGCTACATGCGCAAGGCACGGCGCTCCAAGGGATCCACCGGTTTGGCCTTGCTGCAAATGCTGGAAATGCGGTTGGATTGCATCGTATTTCGTCTTGGCATGGCTCCAACCATTCCGGCAGCTCGGCAGCTCGTGAGCCACGGCCACATAGAGGTTAACGGCCAAAAGGTAACCATTCCCAGCTATGGCTGCAAAGTGGGGGATGTGATTACGGTAAAAAACAAGGAATCTTCCCGCAAGCTGGTGGCCGCCTACGCGGAGTATCCGGGATTGTTCTTGCCAGACTACCTGGAGTTTGACAAAGAAAAGCTGCGCGGACGCATCAAGGAATTGCCCCCCCGCGAGCAAATTTGCGCCCCGGTCAACGAGCTTTTGGTGGTCGAGTTCTATTCCCGCAAGCTCTAGGGATCCCCTTTTGTGGCCATTACAAATTGCAGGGGGGGCGGTTTGACGTTCTCCCCACACCCGAAGGCAGGGGATTTTTCACGGTTTGCTTTTTCATAGTCTTCACAGAGTTCCCCCTCTTTCTTGCTCGCGTTGGCAATGCGCAGCGCTGGGGTCATAGTCATTTCGATTCAAACCAGGACACTGCACCCACAACTAAAATGTCGGTCGCGTCAGCGTTGCGGAGCAATAATGCAGAGGGCCAGAAGGTTTCTCTCAATAGCCTGGCTGTCTCAGCCTAACCTGAAGCAACTATACTTCCAGCTTGGAATAGAACTGTTTCGTCGCGGTATCCATAGCACCCCTCTCCTTTTGGAAGAAGGGCTGGGAGTGAGGGAGAAAGGCTCAGGTCAAAGGCTGCCAATGGCCCGTTTCAGTTGCACCAAGGCGCGATTGTAGGCGATTACAGCATTGGAAAGGTTGCCACGGGCAGTGGTGAGAGCAGCTTCAGCATTGATCACCTCGGTTTGGGTGCCCACCCCTGCTTGCAAACGCAGCCGGGCCAAGCGCAGGCTCTCTTCTGCCGAGGCAATTGCCACTTTGGCCGAGTCGATCTGTTCACGGCTGGAGCTGAGGGTCAGAAAGGCTTCTTCCACCCCCCGCTGGATTTCGTTGCGGGTGCCGACGAAATCGCTCACGGCCACCTGCCCGTCGATCTGAGCTTGGCGGGCTTGGGCAGCCGCTTCTCCCCCATCGAACCAAGTCAAGCTGAAATTGGCTCCCACCGAATAGCCAACATCAAAGCTATCGCGGCTGGCGTTGAAATCGTTAACGGCATCGAGGCTGGCGAATAAGCCAATTCGGGGGCCATTGCGGGCCTGTGCTAGGCGCACACGGCTTTGGGCCTGCTCCAATTCTCGGCGTCGGCGCTCCAATTCCTGTCGTTGGGCAAAGGCAGCAATGATGGTCTCTTCCAGGCTGAGATCCCACTCTCCCATCGGCTCGATGCGGTCGCTGGCCAACACGTCGGTGGGGCTGGGAAAATTCAGCAGTTCGGCCAGGCGGCGGCGATTCAGTTGCTGGGTGTTCTGGGCCACCAGCAAGGTTTGTCGATTGTTGGCCAATTCCGTCTCTGCCTGGAGAATCTCAAAGCGGGTACCCAGCCCGGCCCGTTCTCGAGCTTGAGCATCCCGCAGAGTAGCTTCAGAGCTTTCAACGGCAGCTTGGCTGATGGCGACCCTGGCGTCCGCGCTTTGCAGATCGTAGTAGGCGTTGGCCACAGCTTGTTTGACCGTCTGCAGCGTTTGCTCCAGTTGCAGTTGGGCGATGCGCAGAGCTTCCTGGGCCAGCTTCAGGTTTTGCTCCCTGAGGCCACTGTCAAAAGCGGTATACTCCACCCGCACCACACTGGCCGAGAGGGTGTGGGATTCGCGCCTTGGCCCACCACCCGGAGAGGGAGCCTCACTGTACTGGTAGTTGGCACGGCTGGAGAGGGTGGGAGCAAAGGCAGCTTGAGCCAGGGCTACCCCGGCCTCGGCCCGCTCGACGGCCAGTCTGGCCTGCTGCACAGCCGGGTTCTGGGCAACGGCGATCTCCAGAGCTTCTTCCAAAGACAGGCCCTCCCTGCGCTCAATGCGCACCTGCAAGGGGGATTGGGGCACCACCAATTCTTCAGCCTTGGAAGCCCCCTGCAAAGCCAGGTCAGCCGCAGGGGTAGGGTCAGCAGGGTTGGAGGGAATCGATAGGGTGGGGGGCGGGGGGGGGGTGAGGATTTCGAGGCGGTGGGGCCTCG
>NZ_JANSIF010000084.1:0-3781 GCF_047461935.1 Synechococcus sp. R55.4
GTACTTCATCAAAGCGCATTCCTCCCGACACCGACCCTACGGGTACAGTGCGGGGCTCCTGCGATTTCTAGCTGAAGAGCGATCTGCACGCCCGGTAAGAAGTCAGCAAGCTGCCCTGAGGGATCCCCTTATTCAGGATCCACTAGGGATCCCATGAACAACACGGTTTGGGCCGCTGGGTTGCCGCCGGATCCGGAGGCCACAATGGCAAACCAGAAGGGCCGATCTGCCACAAATTGAAAGGGCTCTTGCCGGTCGACAGCAGTCCGGGAGACGATCACCCCAGTAGCGGCTGCCGCCTCGGATCCCTCTTCGTTCACTTCAATTGCTGCTTTGTGCAGGACTCTGCTGATCCGCGCTGGCTCTGGGGTCATCTGGCTGAAGTCGGCTCGGTTGGAAAAGGCAACTCCCAGGCCCAACTGCTGCAGAACGGAAGTGAGATCCGTTTCATAAGCCAATTCAAATCTCGGGATCCGCACCGAACCTGCACGGGGGCGCAGGGATCCCGTCCATTCTTGCCAAGTTTCCGGGCTCAGCTCTGCCCGCAGCGATTCCAGCTTCACTCCCTTCTTGGGCAGCAGGATCAGCATTTCCAGTTCTCCTTCCCCGTAGGGCAGGCTCACCACCTGCAACTGCTCGGTTTCCAGGTAGTCGTAACGACCTGATTGAACCATCATGGGTACTCGGACGCGGCGGCCATCCAACCGAGTAAAGGGCTGAGTTTGGGTGCGCTCCGGATCGAAGGGCTGAGTCCACTCGCCTTTGAAGTAGATGGCATTGAGCAAAACCATCAAATCCTCGCGGCTGAGGCGATCCACAATGCGGTTGATCTTGCCCTGGGTGCGCTCGGCCACCCAGCCGTTGATCTGGTTCACCGTTTGCCGGGATCCCAAATTCACCCGATTCACCACCGCTTGGTAGTAGGTGGCCAAAGCCTGCAAAAACTGGGGCTGTAAGGTGAGGGTTTGATCCACCCAGAGGCCGTTGGCCATTTGCACCTGGACTGGCCCTCCTGCCGGGGATCCCTCCGCCAGCCAGCCCACCATTTGGGCATTGCTCCAGTTCAACTCATTGAGGGAAAGGTCCTGTGCCTCCAGCACCTCGGCCATTGCCGTTTGAGTCTCCCCAGAGGCGCCGTTGTAGAGCATGCTCAGGGCCAGGCGGATGCTCAAGGGGGAGAAAAAGAGGTTCTCTTGGGGCTGCTGACGGAGCAGGTGATCAAACAGTTTCAGCGCAAAGCGGCTTTGGGCTTGTTGGGCCACGGTCTTTTCCCCATACCCTTCCCCATAGGTCACCGTTGGCTCAAAGGGAATCCGCACCGGGGTTTCCTGTGAACGGGATCCCATCCCGTGAGTGGGCCAGAGGCCCAGGAGCCCCAGGCCAAGCAGAGCCAGAAGAGGGATCCGGCTCACCAAGGATCGATTAAACAGGTCTTTCATAGGGCTCTCCTGGCAGAGTCTATGGCTATGCTATCGGGTCGGTTGTGGACTTCCCTTGCCCAGGGACGCCATTTCCGCTGCGCTCAAGGTGGAAAGACGCAGGCAGCTTCCGGCAAGCAAGAATTGGCAAGGCTCTCCCAGGGGGGAACTTCCTGCGTCTGGCTGGTCAAGTCGCAGCAGCAGCGTCTGGCGCGATAGGATGAAGCCTGCACAGGAGAGTGCCACATGGTTCTGTTCACGATACACGTTCCAAAAGGGTGCAGAGTCGCCTTGGGCCTGGCTCTACTGCTCCTGGGATCCGGCTTGGGATGTACTGCTGCCACGGAGAGATCTCCCGCCTCACAAACTCAGGTAACCGAAGCCATCTCTCCATCCCCCCCAGCCATAGGGCAGCCCCAGCAACTGCCGGTTGAAGCCGAAGTCACCCTTGCCGGCCAACGCTTTGAGCTAGAGGTGGCCCGCACCCCTGAGCAACAGCGCTTGGGCCTGATGTTTCGCACCGATTTGCCGCCGGATCGGGGCATGTGGTTTCCCTTTGATCCGCCCCAGCCAGCTTCTTTTTGGATGTTCAACACCCTGATCAACCTGGACATCATTTTCCTCTACCAAGGCAAGGTGGTGTACATTGCCGCCGATGTGCCCGGTTGCCCCGCCCAACCCTGCCCCACCTATGGGCCGCCTCCTTCCCAGTTGGTGGACGGTGTGCTGGAGTTCCGCGGCGGGACGGCTGCTGCTTTGGGTTTGGCCGTTGGAGATCCGGTCGAGATCCGAGAGCTTCAGCCCGTAGCCCCTTGATTTCTACCTCCCCTCTCCCTGAGGGAGAGGGGCCGGGGGTGAGGGAAGACAGGCTCGCAGATGATCTTTTGAAGAATCTTTGCGATGATTTTTGAGAGTCGCCAACTGAGTCCATAAAAGAGGCGACCGCGAGCTCAGGATTGGTTTGGCTACTGCGAGCGAGCCTATGGATGTCGGCAGCGCGAGTCATTGGATAGGGGTGGGGGCCGTCGCCCTAGCCTCCATCCTTTGGGCTGAGATCGTGCGGGATGTGCGCCATTGGCTGGCCCACCGGTGGCCCTGGCTGATGCCCAAACACATCCTGCACCACCGCCTGTTCCGCCCCGACCTTAGCGTGGTGGATGCACAGCTGTACCGAGAATCCCAGTGGCACCACGACGTTCCCGAAGCGGCGACGATGATCCTGGCCGGGATCCCTTGGGTGGTGGTATTGGGCCAGGGATCCCTGCTGTACGGCCTGGCGGCAGCGGTGGGGGTGGTCTACTCGGCCAGTTTCTGGGTGGCTGGTATGCTGCGGGGTTGGGGGCTGGCCCTGCAGACGGATATCACCCACCAGCCGGGGCCTTTCCCCGTTCCTCCCAGCCAATGGCATGTCAACCGCGCTTACCACTGGCGGCACCACTTCGACGATACCAACGCCTATTTTTGCGGCACCCTGACTCTCGTAGATCGGCTCATGGGCACCAGTCTCTCCTTGAAAGGCAAGCGAGTAGCCGTCACCGGCGCCTCCGGCACCCTGGGCCGGGCCTTGCTCAAGCATTTTCACCAGCAAGGGGCCAAAGTCATCGCCCTCAGCTCCCATTCGGATTCGGTTCACATCGAAGTGGACGGCCAGATCCAGCCGGTGGAGACCGTTCGCTGGCAGGTGGGGCAAGAGGGATCCCTGGCTGAGCTGCTGGAGCGGGTGGATATCTTGGTGCTCAACCACGGCCTGAACGTCCACAGGCAACGGGATCCCGAGTCTGTCCGCCAGTCCTATGCCGTCAACACTTTCTCCAGTTGGCGCCTAATAGAGCTGTTCTTCCAGACGGTGCGCGGCAACCCTGAGATGGCCACCAAAGAGGTGTGGGTGAACACCTCAGAGGCTGAGGCTAGCCCTGCTTTCAGTCCCCTCTACGAGCTCTCCAAGCGGGCCCTAGGCGATCTGGTTACTCTGCGCCGCCTCGATGCTCCCTGCACAGTGCGCAAGCTCATCCTCGGCCCCTTCAAGAGCCAGCTCAATCCCATTGGGGTTATGTCGGGAGATTGGGTGGCCGCTCAGATCTTGGCCCAGGCCAAACGAGACTGCCGCAACATCATCGTCACCATCAACCCCCTGACCTACTTGCTTTTCCCGCTCAAAGAGCTGGCCGTGAGCACCTATTTCCGCCTGTTTAGCCGTCGGTCTCCCCAGCCAGGGATCCCTGCCCCCAACCCAGATCCTGCAGGTGGGGCCGAGTCCGGTGATTTGCCTTTGGTTTAGTTAAAAGGAACTAGGTTGTGTTGATCTTTCATTTGAGCCAAAAGAGAGCACTGACGAGATAGAGAAAACTCAAGAAGTTCCTGGC
>NZ_JANSIF010000085.1:0-3597 GCF_047461935.1 Synechococcus sp. R55.4
GGTTCCAACCCCAAATCTGCCACCCTGGTCAAGCGCAAAGATGGCTCCTACTACATCCAGATTTGCGTAGAGAAAAACTACATCCAGATTTGCGTAGAGAAAAAGCCACCCAAGCAACAAGATACCGACAAGGTGATCGGGGTGGATTTGGGCAGGACGGATATTGCTCATACATCGGAAGGAGATCACTGGAATGGACAGCAGTTGAGCAGAGTCCGAGAGCGCTACTCCCGGTTGAGGGCGGTACTCCAACGCAAAGCCAGTAAGGGCACACGCAGTTCGCAGCGCAGATGCAGAGAACTGTTGCAACGGCTGTCTGGCAAGGAGAGGCGCTTTCAGGCGTGGGTCAATCATCGCATCTCCAAAGCTATTGTCTCTAGGGCAAAGACCACAAACAGCGCTATTGCCCTGGAAGACCTGACAGGGATCCGGGAAAGGGTCAATCAACAGCCACGCAGCAAAGCTGAGCGCCGCAGAACCAATAACTGGGCGTTCTACCAGCTTAGGATGTTTGTGGTCTACAAGGCTGCCATCGCCGGAGTACCTGTGGTGCTGGTTCCGCCTGCCTACACGTCGCAGACCTGCCACCGGTGTTTGCATATCCATCCCGACCCTGCGCAATCCTACCGCAATGGGAAGCAGTTTAAGTGTGGGCACTGTGGATGGGAAGGGGATGCGGACTGGAATGGAGCCAACATGATTGCTAAACTTGGGGCTGCCGTAAACCAGCCTAGAGGTCCGTGGTTGGCTTGCCAACTGCAGGGCTACCGAAAGCCCGCCCTGTACTGCGAAGTAGTCAGGGTCGGGTAGTTTACAAGTGACTTTAGCCGCCCGCAGCAGTGGGATGGAGTTTTTGCTCACGGATGAAGCTCCCCTGCTCTCGGTGGGGGGAGTGTCCCGTTATTTGAAATCGCTGCTGGCCGGGGATCCCTACTTGGTCAGGCTGTGGGTGAGCGGGGAAGTCTCCAGTTGCCAGCGCAACCGCAATGGCCACCTGTTCTTGACCCTAGTCGATCCGGAAACCGGTGACGTTCTCAAGGGGGTGGTCTGGCAGGGCCAAACTTCCAGGCTCAGCTTCTGGCCGGAAGTGGGGCAACAGGTGCTTGCCCTTGGGCAACTTGGCATCTATAGCGGCAGCAGCCATTATCGCCTCGTCATCTGGCAATTGCTGCCTGCCGGGGAAGGGCTGTTGGCGTTGCGATTTCAACAGCTCAAGGCCCGCCTCAGTGCTGAGGGCTTGTTCGATAACCAACGACCTCTGCCTGTTCATCCCCAGTGCATTGCCGTCGTCAGTTCCCCCCACGCTGCCGGCTGGGGAGATATTCGGCGCACCCTCAACCAGCGCTACCCCGGGCTACGGGTGCTGTTCTCCCCAGCTCAAGTGCAAGGGGAGGCGGCCCCGGAATCAATTGTGCGGGCCATTCGCCGGGTGGAACAGGATGGGCGGGCGGAAGTGCTTCTTTTGGCGCGGGGCGGTGGAGCCAGCGAAGATTTGGCCTGTTTTAACGATGAGCGGGTGGTGCGAGCCATTGCCGAATGTCGGATCCCGGTGGTCACCGGGATTGGCCACCAGCGGGATGAAACCCTGGCTGACTACGCTGCCGACTACGCCGCCCATACCCCAACGGCAGCTGCCGAGCGGATCGTGCCGGATCTGGGGGAATTGCAGCGTCAGGGATCCCAGTTGCGCCAGAAGTTGATCGAACGCACTCGCCAAGCTTTGGAAAAAGCCCAGCAGCGTTTGCAGCAGGCCCAACACCACCTGGCTTACGTGCATCCAGAGCGGCTGTTGCAACAGGCTCAGGATCGCTTGACCCAACACCAACATCGCCTGCTCCAAGCCGTGCGCCATCGCTTCCAGCAACGCCAACAGCACCAACAGGCCCTGCAAGATCGCCTCCAAGCGCTCGATCCCGAAGCCATTCTGAAACGGGGCTATGCCTTGGTGCGAGATGAAGAGGGATCCCTGATCCGCACCCATCGCCTGCCTCCCCAAACCCGCCTGATGATACAACTGGCCTCGGGAAGCCTATGGGTACGAGTAGAGGAGAGCCATGAGCCGCCGCAAACGTGAGGAGCCGTGGCGCTATGAAGCAGCCATTGCCGAAGTGGAAACTTTGATTGCCCAGATTGAATCGGGGGAGCTGGATCTGGCCGAGGTGGTGGAGCGCTTTCAACAGGCCGCCCGAACCCTGAAAACCTGCGCGGACTTCCTGGAGCAAAAGCGGCAGCAGGTGGAGATCATCATCGAGCAATTGGGCCAAGAGGAAGAAGACTCTCAAGCGTTCTAGGGATCCCACCTGATCATTCCCCCTGCACTGCTGTCGCCATTCTGCTTCACTATGGATGGTCGTTGGATGGTTGTCTTTATCCTTGCGCCCCCATGCCCGCAAAGATCCTCGATGGCAAAGCCTTAGCCGCCCGCTTGCAAGCGGAGATGGCCGCCCAAGTGCAAGCTTGGATACCCCAGGTGGGCCGGCCACCGGGATTGGCAGTGCTGCGGGTTGGAGAGGATCCCGCCAGTGCGGCTTACGTGCGTGGCAAAGAGCGGGCCTGTGAGCGGTTGGGCATTGCTTCTTTTGGCCGACATTTTTCCGCCCAAGACTCCCCTGCCCATTTGCTCGACACCATCGACCAACTCAATCAGGACGAGCGGGTGGATGGCATCCTCGTCCAACTGCCCCTGCCCCCCGGCTGGGATCCCATCCCCCCCCTTCTGGCCATCAATCCCGACAAAGATGTGGATGGACTCCATCCCCTCAACCTGGGCCGGCTGTTGCGCGGCGAGCCCGGCTTGCGCAGTTGTACCCCCTTGGGCGTGATGCGCCTGTTGCAAGCAGAAGGGATCCCGATTGCAGGCCGAAAGGCAGTGGTGGTCGGTCGCAGCATCTTGGTGGGCAAGCCCTTGAGCTTGATGTTGTTGGCCGCCGATGCGACGGTCACCCTAGCCCACTCCCGCACCCCCGACTTGGCAGAAGTGACCCGCGCCGCCGACATTGTGGTGATGGCCGTGGGCCGCCCCCGCCTATTGAGGGCAGACATGGTGAAACCCGGCGCGGTGGTCATCGACGTTGGCATCAACCGCATCGAGACCCCCACCGGAGCCGAGCAATTGGTGGGAGATGTGGACTATGAAGCGGTCAAAGAGTTGGCCGCTGCCATCACGCCCGTACCGGGAGGCGTAGGGCCGATGACGGTAACGATGCTGCTGGCCAACACCCTACAGAGCTATAAACTGCGCAGCCACTTGTGTAGTCATTATTAAACAGGAATGAAACATTTCTGTTGCATTGTTCCCTAACTTCCCTCTCTCTCTGGGAGAAGAGCTGGGGTTGGTCGCGGCAGCGGCACAGAGCGCTTGGGGAGTGTCTCAATCTAGCTTGAAATGACTATGGTTTGGAGACTGTTCTCAAAATGTTCTGTTGCTTGGATCCTCCCCCTTTGGCCCAGAAGAGTGAGGAATGGAGAAGTTGCCCCAGAGGAGTTTGAGGTGACCGCTGCAAATGTCCAAGCTGCGCGCGGAGCATGACTCTAGTCAATAATAAGCTCAACTATACTGAAAATAATGTATAATATGTTCAGTACGGATTACTACCA
>NZ_JANSIF010000086.1:0-3482 GCF_047461935.1 Synechococcus sp. R55.4
TGGGCGTTCTACCAACTGAGGCAGTTTCTGGAATACAAGGCGAGAGTTGCAGGGGTTTCTCTGATCCTTGTTCCGCCCGCCTACACGTCGCAGACCTGTCACAAGTGTTTGCACATCCATCCCGACCCTGCGCAATCCTATCGCAGTGGGAAGCAGTTTAAGTGTGGGCACTGTGGATGGGAAGGGGATGCGGACTGGAATGGTGCAAACGTAATTGCGCTTTTGGGGGCTGCCGTAAACCAGCCCAGAGGTTCGAGTTTGTTTTGTTCTCTGGGAGAGCATAACAGGCTCAGGGCTACTGAAAGCCCGCACTGTACTGCGAAGCAGTCAGGGTCGGGTAGTTTACTGCCCTTGGCCCAGCATTAAGGGGGATCCCTGCATTCCTTGAAGTTTTGAGAGGGAGGGCTACAAAACCCCTCCTGAAAATGAATTAGAGTGAGATCACACCGGAAGGACGAGTCCATTATGCACCTGAGTGACATCACTCATCCCAACCAGCTCCGAAACCTGAACCTGAGCCAGTTGCGCAGCCTAGCCCGCCAGATTCGCGACAAACATCTGCAGACGGCTGCCAATTCCCCGGTCGGCTGTCATCTGGGGCCAGGGCTGGGGGTGGTGGAGCTGACCTTGGCCCTCTACAAGACCCTCGATCTGGATCGAGACAAGGTGATCTGGGATGTGGGGCACCAGGCTTATGCCCACAAAATGCTCACCGGCAGGTACCACAATTTCCACACATTGCGCCAGAAGGGGGGGATTTCCGGCTACCTGAAGCGCAGCGAGAGCCGCTTCGATCACTTTGGGGCGGGGCACGCTTCTACCAGCATCTCGGCAGCTTTGGGCATGGCCATCGCTCGGGATCGGCGGGGAGACAACTTCAAGGTGGTGGCCATCATTGGGGATGGTGCCCTGACCGGAGGCATGGCCTATGAAGCCATCAACCACGCCGGGCACCTGCCCAAGACCAACCTAATGGTGGTGCTCAACGACAACGGCATGTCTATTTCCCCCAATGTGGGGGCGATCCCTCGCTATTTAAACCGCCTGCGCCTCAGCCCGCCGGTGCAGTTTTTGGCCGACAGCCTAGAAGAGCAACTGAAGAACCTGCCCCTACTGGGATCCAGCCTCAGCCCAGAAATTGACCGCCTCAAGGAAACGGTGAAGCTGGTTACCGCTGTGCAAAACAACAAAGCCGGCATTATCTTTGAGGAGCTGGGCTTTACCTACGTGGGGCCGGTGGACGGGCACAACCTGGCGGAGTTGTTGGATGCCTTTGAGTTGGCCCACGGCATCTCCGGCCCGGTACTGGTGCATGTAGCTACCGTCAAAGGCAAGGGCTACCCGCCTGCCGAAGCGGAACAGGTGGGGTATCATGCCCAATCCCGCTTCGACCTGGCCACCGGCAAGCCCTACCCGCCCACCAAGCCCAAGCCCCCCAGCTACAGCAAGGTCTTTGGCCATGCCCTCTGCAAGCTGGCCGAGCGGGATCCCCGCATCATCGGCATCACCGCCGCTATGGATACGGGCACTGGCCTGGATAAGCTCAAGGAAAAGCTGCCGGATCAGTTTGTGGATGTGGGGATCGCCGAGCAGCACGCTGTAACGTTGGCGGCTGGCATGGCCTGTGAGGGAATGCGGCCAGTGGTGGCCATTTATTCCACCTTCTTGCAGCGGGCCTACGACCAGATCATCCACGATGTCTGTATCCAAAAGTTGCCGGTCTTCTTTTGCTTGGATCGGGCGGGAGTTGTAGGAGCCGATGGCCCCACCCACCAAGGCATGTACGACATCGCCTATCTGCGCTGCATTCCGGAAATGGTGCTAATGGCTCCCAAAGATGAAGCGGAGCTACAGCGCATGGTGGTGACCGGGATCCAGTACACCCAGGGCCCCATCGCCATGCGTTACCCGCGCGGATCTGGCGTGGGGGTGCCTCTGGCAGAAGAGGGATGGGAACCCCTGCCCATCGGCAAAGCCGAGGTGTTGCGCAGCGGCGGCGAGGTGCTGATCCTGGCCTATGGGTCGATGGTGCATCCCAGCCTGCAGGCGGCGGAGATCTTGAAAGAACACGGCATCTCAGCCACGGTGGTCAATGCCCGCTTCGCCAAGCCTCTGGATACTGAGCTGATCCTGCCTTTGGCCGAACAGAGCCGCTTGGTGGTGACGGTGGAAGAAGGTTGCCTCATGGGTGGGTTTGGCTCGGCAGTGGCCGAAGCCCTGCTCGACGCCGACCTGGCAGTGCCCTTGTTGCGCTTGGGGGTGCCGGATGTGTGGGTGGAGCACGCCACCCCCGAGGAATCCTTGGCAGAACTAGGCTTGAACAGCGCCGGGATTGCCGAGCGGATTCGGGCCAAGTTTCAGGCACGAGTTCTCAAGGGATCCCCTGCAGAACTTCCCACTGTCAATTCCTAAATCTATCCTGAATCTATTCTGAGAGGCCCATCCGCCGGTTGAACTGCTCGATGGCGGCTTGCTGCAGAGCTTCTGCAACAGGGCGGGTGCGCAGGAGGATCTGCACATCTCGCAGCAGGTTTTCTCGCCACAGGTTCTCCCGCAACACCTGCAGGCGGGCATAGTTGGGATCCAAGCGCATGGCCTTTGCCCCCAGTTCCTCAGCCCGTTCGGTTTCTCCCCGAATGTAGAGGGCAGTCGCCAGGGCCAAATAGGGCTCTGCTACGGCATTGTTCATCTCTATCGTGCGTTCCCAGCGATCGATGGCGGCGTCCAGATCCCCCTGCTCATAGTCCACCAAGCCCATGTTGTTCATGGCCGGCCAATAGGCGGGATCCAACTGCAAGGTCTTCTCATATTCCTGCCGGGCCGCATCCCACCGATCCAGCATGAGGTAGGCATTGCCCAGTTGGAAGCGAGCGTTGGGGTTATCCGGTTGCAGGGCCACAGCTCGTTCCAGGGTTTCAGCAGCGGCAAAGTAGCTGCCCTGCCGCAAATAAGCCGATCCCAGCGAGTAGAGGACATCCCCATCTTGAGGAGATAGGGCGCGGGCCTTTTGCAACGATGCAATCGCCTGCTCCAAGTCCCCCAGTTCTAGGTGTACGTTGCCCAAAACGTAGAGTAGCTCTGAGGAGTTGGGCACCATGGACACGGCCAGTTGCAGGCGGCGCAGCGCTTCTTCCGTTTGACCAAACTGGGCCAGCCGCAGCGAGTCGGTGGCCAGTTGCAGCGCTTGGGCCTGCATCAAGCCCCCATTGGGCAGAGGGACGTGCAGCAACACCTGGGCCTGGGCAGAGCTCCACCCTCCCATCCCCAACACAACTGCCAGGCCCACCGACAAGGCTTGCCAGGGCCGGATGGATAACCGAAACAACAGTGGCGGCATGATACCCACGCGATAAACAGGCCATGCCCATGTTAGCTGCAACAGCCGGGGATCCCTACGTCTTGGTGTTCTGATACATTTACGCTGAACACTGCTGAACATCACTGTTCAACTATGCAGCGATAGCATTCTGTTTGTTTCCAAA
>NZ_JANSIF010000087.1:0-2499 GCF_047461935.1 Synechococcus sp. R55.4
CTGGTAGAGCAGAGCAGGCTCAGGGCTACTGAAAGCCCGCTCCGTACCGCTTAGCGGTCGGAGCCGGGTAGTTTACTCAGCGCCCTCCCCCCTAGTCTTTCTCCCAAGGGGCGAGGGGAGATCAGAAAAGGTTGGAATCAAAACTTTGCCCCACCTGTTCTAGGGATCGCCAACAGGGATTCACAAAATCAATAACCCCGCATCGGCTCCGCCTCTGGCTCCAATTCCGGATCTATGAAGTTGGACGGATCGTAGAGGAAGCGGTTGACCTCGTCCTCAATGCGATAGATCTCGAAGGGCTCCAATTGTTTGCCAGTTCGCAAGGCCAGCAGGTAGCCATCCACCAGCAGACGTAGCTCATCGGTGCGCCGGTAGCCCCGCTGCCAGGTATCCACCAGAGCATCGGTCAAAGCCTGATAGTGCCGGATCAACTTTGGGTCTTGCAACATGGTGTTCCCTTGCCCTGCCTGTTTCTATCCTAACGTTTGGTGTCTCTTTGTAAGCGGGGATTGCGAACGGGATCCCGAAGCTTGGTCTCTTCTTGGCTTCAAGCCATGGGCAGGTGCAGCCGCGAAGGCGTCTCGCCACCGCTGCGGAGAGTGATGGTGAGAATGCGGGCCTCAATCAGCCGCTCTTCCCGCATTCCCATACCCGTGTTGACAGGGTAGGCCGGGAAACAAGCCGCGCTGAGGCTGAGGCGCAGAGCATGACCGCAAGGAATGCGAATACAGGTGGGCTGACAGGGAATCAGAATGGGGGTACTGGGCTGGGGATCCCGTAGGCGACAATAGCCTTGGGAAAAGTTATACACCTGCCCATCGGGCCTTACCACCGAGAGCACAGCGCAAAGATCGAAACTGGGGCTGTCGGCCTCCGCGTACACCTCCACAGCAATGTCCCCGACCAGAACCAGCTCGGCTTGCAGCGGCGGAGTGGTATAGGTCAGGACATCGGTGCGGCAGTCGAGGGCAGAGCGCTCTTGCGGCCCGGCAGGCTGAACTAGGTGGCCCCCCAAGGCCGGCACCGGTCGCCAGGGATCGTGAACAAAGGTATCCGATTGTTGCGTCGGCGAGGGTTCAGGGCGAAGGGATCCCTCAGCTTCAGAGAGGGCAGCCAAGCCGGTGCTGTGTAGGTAAAAAGCTTTTGGCTCAGGGGTAGGCCAAGCATCAAAGCCGCGCCAGCGGTTGGATCCCATCTCGAACAGGCGTACCGGCGGCTCCTGGAGGATCCCTGTATCTTTGCCTTTGAGGAACTGGTCAAACCAGCGCACCTGCAGGCGATCGATGGGGCTGACAGCCTCTGGGCCAAAGTCCAACGCCCCCACTTTGCGCCCCCAAGGGAGATGGATCCAAGGGCCGATGATCAGGTATTGAGGGTTCTGGCTGCGGGCGCTCATTTCCTTGTAGAGGCGCAGGCTACCACTCAGGTAGCTGTCAAACCAGCCGGCAATGTGTAGCATCGGCAGATCCACCACCTCTAGACGGGGAGAGAGCTTGCGCCAGTATTCATCCGGCTCGCTGTGCTCCAGCCAGTCGAAGTAATAGGATTGGGGGGCATACTGCTGCAACACCCCCGGCTTGAGGGGGATAGGGTCGTAGAGGGGGAGATTGCGGGCAGCTTTCAAAAGCGCTTGGTAGGCATTGGCATCCCCCCTGAGACGCGCCCCTTCGGTCTCCAGTTGCAAGGCCCAACTGAGGTTGTTGTAGAAGGCAAAGGCCCCCCCTGGGTAAGCGGCATCGGCATAGAGATCGTAAGGCAGCATCGCCGGGCAGATGGCCTTCAAGGCGCTGGGACGGGTAGAAGCCGCATACAGCTGGGTCATGCCCTGATAAGAGAAGCCGTACATGCCCACTACGCCGTTGCTCCCCGGCAAGGCAGCCGCCCAATTGACGGCGTCAAACCCGTCTTCCACCTCATGGCGGAAAGGGTAGAAGGATCCCTTGGAAGTTCCCCGTCCGCGCACATCCTGGATGACCACAATGTACCCCTGGGCCGCATACCACCTGGGATGGGCATACACCACCGTCGAGGCAATGGCCCGCCCATAGGGCTGCCGCATCAGCAAAACCGGGTAGCTCCCCTCCCCTTGCGGGCGATAGACATCCGCGTCCAGTTGGATCCCGTCGCGGGTGAACATGGAAACGGTTTCGCGGGGACGAACGGGCAGCATGGTCTGGGTTGGGCTAGCGGATCTTGCCAAAGGGATACCAACCAAGGACAACCTAAGGGATCCCTGGGTGGATTCTTCCTAAGATAAAACAGAAGCCCTTATGAGAGGGAGAAACTCCCACCAGAGTTTGAGCCCCTTCCCTGGTATTGCCCTTGATCTCCGGCCTGCTGGCGCAAACGCAGCCCCCTCCAGACCCCTCTTTTATGGCTTTTATGGATTTATGGAAACAGAGACCCTGGGAAAAGATTTGTCGGAGCATGCCTCTAACCCCCAAAACCCTGAACTTTGCTGAATTTACTGAGCTTTAGGCGGTTTGGCAAAAGTCATTG
>NZ_JANSIF010000088.1:0-1078 GCF_047461935.1 Synechococcus sp. R55.4
AGTGCTACGGGCAGGTTTTTTCTGAGAGGATTTCAGCAATGGCCGCAGCCACCCGCTCTTGTTGACAGGTGGTCAACTCAGGAAAACACGGCAAAGACAACACCTGAGCCGCACATAGCTCGGCATTGGGCAGATCCCCCCGCCTGTAGCCCAGCCCTCGGTACACCGGCTGCAGCGGCAACGGCAGAGGATAGTAAACCCGACTGCCAATGCCCCGCTCCTTCAACCGCTGCTGCAAATCGTCCCGCCGCCGCGAATCCAACGGCTCAGAACCCACCACCCGCACCGTGTACTGATGCCACACCGAGTTCCCCCCCACCCCCACCTGGGGCAGAATCAAACCCGGGATCCCTTGCAGCAAGCGGTGGTAACACTCCGCAATCCCCTGCCGCCGCCAGTTCCACTCCCGCAGATAAGGCAACTTCACCGAGAGAATCACCGCCTGCAGCGCATCCAAACGACTGTTGAGACCCAGATACTCGTGGTGGTACGGACGGGTCTGCCCATGCTCCCGCAGCGCCCGCACCCGCTTGGCCAGTTGCCCATCCCGCGTCACCACCGCCCCCCCATCCCCAGCCGCACCCAGATTCTTGCTGGGAAAAAAACTGAAACAGCCCACCTCCCCCCAAGTGCCCACCGGCCTGCCCCCCCAGCAGGCCCCCACCGCCTGGGCACAATCTTCCACCACCGCCAAGCCGTGCCGCCGGGCAATAGCCAGAATCTGGGTCATGTTGGCCGCCTGCCCAAACAAATGCACCACCACCACCGCCTTGGTGCGGCAGGAGATGCTCTTTTCCAGTAGCTGCGGATCCAGGTTAAAGGTGCACGGATCCACATCCACAAACACCGGACGCGCCCCCACCCGGCTGATGGCGGCAGCCGAGGCAAAAAAACTAAAGGCACTGGTGAGCACCTCATCCCCCGCCTGGATGCCCAAAGCCTGCAAAGCCAACACCAAGGCATCGGTGCCGGAATTGCAGCCGACGGCCTCCAAAGAGCCACCCCCCAAAAACTGGGCAAACTGCTCCTCAAAGCGCTGCACCGCCGCCCCGCCGATGTACTGGCCAGAGGCCAGCAG
>NZ_JANSIF010000088.1:1178-2371 GCF_047461935.1 Synechococcus sp. R55.4
GAGGCGGAGCTGGAGGTGGTTGTGGAGCCGCGGGCGGCGGCTGCCTACGAGGTTTGTCCTTCGGTGAGTCGGGTGCTGACTTTTCCGTTCAAAGAACAGCTGTCGTTGGGGGATCTCAGCGACCTGCTGGGGCGCATTCGGGAGCGGCAGTATGACGGGGTGCTGAGCCTGGGCCGAAGCTTGGGGGTCAAGCTGTTGTTGTGGCTGACCGGCATTCCCAAGCGGGTGGGCTATGCGCCGCCGGGGCCGGGGCGACCTTGGCTGACCGACCCGGTGCCCCTGAAGCCGGCCCAGTATGCGGCCCAGATGTACCACGACCTGGTGCAGGGGTTTGGCATTGCTGCGCCGGCGGGGTTGCCCCAGATTCGTCTGAAAAAAGCAGACCTGGAGTGGGCAGAGCAGGAACGCAAGCGCCTTTTGGGGGATGCCGCTCAAGATTATGTGCTGTTGCATCCGGGGGCCAGCCAGCTGTCGCAGGAGAAGGGAATTCAGAAGATCTATCCCTCTGCCAACTGGGTCAAGGTCATCAAGGGTTTTCGGGAGCAGCGGCCGGAGCTGCCGTTGGTGCTGGTGGTGGGGCCAGAGGATGAGCAGGTGGCGGATGAGCTGATGGCGCAGTTGCCGGAGCTGCCGGTGAGCCGACCGGCGGGGGTGGGGCAACTGGCGGCTTTGATTGGGGGGGCGACGCTGCTGTTGTGTGTGGACAGTGCTCCTATGCACTTGGCGGTGGCGGTGCAGACGCCGCTGGTGGCGTTGTTTGGGCCCACCGACCCGCTGCGGTTGCTGCCTTCAGAGGGGCCGTTTCGGGCGGTCAAGGGGGCCGATGGGAAGGTGGAGTCGATTGCCCCCGAGCAAATTCTGCAGGTGATCTTTCCGGCCTAGAGCCAAGGTTTTCGTGGCAGCAACCCAGTCCCGTTTCTCTGCAGGCGGACCGAGAAGCCTTCTAGCCTGGGAGATGTGTCCCTGTCTGCTTTTAGCCGGCGGGAGAGCTTGCTTTGTCACCTTGGCTCTCCTAGGCTTGCTGGCGAGCGACCGTAAGGCAGTCAGCATTGCTGTTGACCGGGGGAACTTCTGCCCTCTTGGGGGAAAAGGGCTGGGGAAGTAGGGGATTCTCATGCGGACGAAGGGACTTGAACCCTTACGCCTTGCGGCACTAGATCCTAAGTCTAGCGCGTCTGCCGTTCCGCCACGTC
>NZ_JANSIF010000089.1:0-1997 GCF_047461935.1 Synechococcus sp. R55.4
GACACCTTGAGCTTACAGGATATGGTCAGGACTTGGCTCATAAGTTCATTGTACTTCATCAAAGCGCATTCCTCCCGACACCGACCCTACGGGTACAGTGCGGGGCTCCTGCGATTTCTAGCTGAAGGGACAGGATCGCGCATCCAGGGTTCTCGAATAGCGATGGGACTTGTCGGGATCCCATCTAGAATAGGCGACAACCGGGCGAGAGAGGAGGTGAGCTGGCGGGTGACCTTCGCCCAGTGGCTGGGGCTAGGGGCGCTGTTGGGCCTGCTAGTTCTGCTTTGGCAGATCCGGCAGATCCTGCTGTTGGTGTTCGCGGCCATTGTGTTGGCAGTAGCATTGGATACCTTGGCCCAGATCCCACAGCGCTACGGCTTTCGGCGTGGCCCCTCAATTGTCATCACCAGTTTGACGGTTTTGGTGGCCGCGATCTTGGTGGGGCTAATCGTGGTGCCCCCCCTGGCGGAGCAGTTGCGGTGGCTGTTTACCGATGGGGTGCCCGCCGGGATCGTGCAAGCGCAGCGGCTGTTCGAGAGCTTGATTCTCTCTTTGCCGACGGATATTGAGCTGCCGACGCTGCGGGAATTGGCCAATAGCTTGGTGCCCCAGGCCACCGAGTTGGTGCGACAGGTGCGCGACTTTTTCTCCGAGTCCTTCACTGCCTTTTTTGGCACCCTGCTCAACCTATTGTTTGTAATCATCCTCACCATTTTGTTGTTGGCGGATCCCCAAGCCTACAGTCGCGCTTTTGTCTCGGTTTTCCCGGCCTTTTACCGTCCCCGCATTCGCTACATCCTCAAGCGCTGTGAGCTGGCGCTGCGAGGGTGGCTGATGGGGATCCTGTTTACCAGCACCTTGGTGATGCTGCTGAGTGGGATCGGGCTGTGGATTTTGGGGGTGCCCCTGATCTTGGCCAATGCGGTGCTGGCGGGATTGTTCAACTTCATCCCCAATATCGGCCCCACCTTAAGCGTGGTAGCCCCCATGCTGGTAGCCCTCACGGATGCCCCTTGGAAGTCCTTGGCAGTGCTGGGGCTGTATATCCTGATCCAGCAGTTGGAAAGCAGCGTCTTCACCCCCATCGTTATGTCCCGACAGGTGTCGCTCCTGCCCGCCCTAACCCTAGTAGCTCAAGTTACTTCAGCCTTTTTCTTTGGGGTGCTGGGCCTGTTCCTGGCCGTGCCTTTGGCGGCAATCCTGCAGGTGTGGATTCAGGAGGTGCTAATTCGGGATGTCCTGGATCCCTGGCAGGGATCCCGATTGCGGCCCTTGCTCAGGTTGGAAAGTGGAGAGAATGGGATCCAGAGCTCCACCCAGGATCCCATCCCGCCGCCGCAATCGGTGCGAGATGGTTAAGGGAGCAATGCTCCTGACTTGGCTCAGCCACACCAGCCTAGCTACGCGACCAAGAGAGCAGAAAGCGGTTCTTGCCCTGAAGGACTTGACCGGTATAAAGGCCCCGCACCGCTATCGCGAGCGAGAATCCAACAAGCGGCAACCGTGCGCCCAGGCAGAGGGGCATTGGGAGAACAGTGAGACCTACGGCCCGCTGCGCGAAGGGCATTCTATCAACTTTCTATCAACTCAAGGACTCCGTCCCGCTATTGCTCACCTGGCAAGGCCGGACTGTGGAGTCCCGGCGGGAAAAGCCGCAACCCCTGCTGGCGCACTCGCCGCTCCTGGAAAGGGATAGGGGTCACGCGCGGCAAAGGCGTAGCCACAGGCTGGGGAGTTGAAGTGGGCACAGCTTGCGGAGAGGGCTCTGGGCTGGGCTCAGGCGTAAGCTCAGGTTCGGGAGTGGCCACCACGGGCGGTGGCGTTGGAACAGCCGGGATCCCCTCTGGTGTCGGACGGGGGCGGCCCAGTTGAAAGCGCGGCTGGCGACGAGGTGCAAGCGTGGGCGTCGCCTCTGGCGTTGGAGTCGGAGTGGGTGTGGGTGTGGGCGTCGGGCTGGGTGTTGGCGTCGGAGTCGGTGCTGTGTCTTATAAACATCT
>NZ_JANSIF010000090.1:0-2019 GCF_047461935.1 Synechococcus sp. R55.4
GCGAACAGAGATAGGCAGGATGCGATCGCTTCTTTCCTGAACCATGTTCAGGAGAGTTCAGCGTGAATGTATCAGGTTCCAAACCGGCTCCAGACAGTTCCCCAAGCCCTCTCCCAAGGGGAAGGGGTAGGTCGGAATCAAGGCCACCAATGGCCTACGGCGACTGGGAATACCCCTGGTGAGCCGCCGCTGTTTGGTGGTCATCTTCTGTTCAAAATGGGCATCACTTCAGCGGGTTGCAATCATCACGTGTTTGGTGATTTGGTAGTCGCGCACCGCTTCTGCCGAGAGATCTTTGCCAAATCCCGATTGCTTAAAGCCGCCATGGGGGGCCTCAGAGGCAATGGGAATATGGTCGTTGATCCAGACGGTGCCGAACTCCAGATCGGCGGCCAACCTCATCGCTCGTCCGATGTCTTGAGTCCACACAGAAGCCGCCAGCCCGTATAGGACGTCATTGCCCAAGCGTAGCGCTTCCGCTTCTTCGCGAAACGAGCCGAGCGTGAGAACCGGCCCAAAAACCTCACTCTGTACGATCTCCGCTTTTTGATCGACATTGGCAATCACCGTGGGTTCATAGTAGTAGCCTTGGGCAAACTGGGAAGGGATCCGACCGCCGGTCAGCACCTTGGCTCCCTCTGCTTTGGCCCGCTCCACAAATCCCATCACCCGCTCCCGCTGGGCTGCTGAGACCAAAGGCCCCATCTCCACTCCCGCCTCGAAAGGGGATCCCACCGTCACTTTGCGCATGGCCTCTACAATGGCCTCTTGTACCTGCGCCAGCTTGCTCTCTTGCACGTAGACGCGGGTGGCCGCCGTACAGTCTTGGCCGGTGTTGACGGTGGCAGCAAACGTGGCCTTGGCAGCAACGGTCTCTACGTCCGCATCCTCGAAGACGATAAACGGCGCTTTGCCCCCCAGTTCCAAATGCACCCGCTTCAGGGTCTCTGCTGCTGTCCGCATCACCTGCTTGCCGGTGGCGGTGGAGCCGGTAAGGCTGACCATTCGCACCTGCGGGTGCTCTACCAGGGCTTGGCCAGTAGCATTGCCCCCGGTAACGATGTTGACCACCCCTGGCGGGATCCCGGCCTCGGCGATCAGTTCTCCCAGCATCAGGGTGGTCAGGGGGGTGGCAGGAGCGGGCTTGAGCACCACCGTACAGCCGGCGGCCAGGGCGGGGCCGATCTTCCAGACGGCCATCATCAGCGGATAGTTCCAGGGGGTAATTTGAGCGCACACCCCCACCGGCTCTTTGCGAAAGAGGGAGGTGTAGCCCTTGGCATATTCCCCGGCGCTAAAGCCATGGATGTCGCGGGCGGCAGCGGCGAAGAAACGCAGATTATCCACCGCAAACGGCAAATCTCCCCCTAAGCTGAGGAACTCGTAGGGCTTGCCGGTGTTTTCCGATTCCACACGAGCCAGTTCTGGGGCACGAGCCTCGATCAGATCTGCCAATTTCCAGAGGGCCAGGGATCGCTCGCCGGGGGTAAGTTTCGACCAACGGCCATCGTAGAAAGCGGTCTGGGCAGCTTGCACCGCCCGATCCACATCGGCAGGGCTAGCATCCACCACCTCTGCCAGTTTCTCGCCGGTGGCCGGGTTCTCGATGGTCATCAACCCCCCCCCTTGGCTATCGACCCATTGGCCGTCGATCCAGAGTTTGTAGGCCATAGCGATGTCCTCAACAGCTTGGTGAAATGGCTCTCCCCATTGTGCCGAATCTTTTTGGCTCGGCTTGAATCATAAGCTTCAATGAACTACCCCACCGCATAGGCGGATGGGGTTTCTGATGCCCCATTCGCTTGACGGTGAAGTTTCTGTCTCTTCCTCTGCCCCAGTTGCTTCATAGCCCTGAGCATCAGGACTTTGAAGTAGTGCTGAGACATCCAAGACTCACGAGGCCGGTTCCCAACCCCGGTTGCTTGTTTATTGCAACATTGTGCATCACCATCACCGAGCCCCGATCCCTGGGGATTTCAAACCCACAACCAGAGCAGACATGATAGCGGTTGCTCAAGT
>NZ_JANSIF010000091.1:0-1761 GCF_047461935.1 Synechococcus sp. R55.4
GCGGACGAAGGGACTTGAACCCTTACGCCTTGCGGCACTAGATCCTAAGTCTAGCGCGTCTGCCGTTCCGCCACGTCACTCTCACCCATGCTAGCTCGCCCTCTGGGCCAGGGCGACCTGTAGGGCAGCAGTCTCAGCATCATCGTCATCTCGAATCGGAATCCCGCTCCAAGTCGCGAAAAAGAGGTGTGCTCAGGTAGCGTTCCCCAAAACTAGGCTGGATCATTACAATCCGCTTGCCAGCGTTTTCCGGTCGCCGCCCCACCTGGATGGCTCCCGCCAAGGCAGCCCCAGTGGAAATGCCGGAGAGGATCCCTTCTTCTTTGGCCAGGCGCCGGCTGTAGACCATGCTCTCTTCATCTTCCACTGGGATCACCTCATCCAGCAGGTCGCGCCGCAGCACATCAGGCACGAATCCCGCTCCGATCCCTTCAATGCGATGAAAGCCGGGCCGTCCACCACTCAAGACGGCACTGGCCTTGGGTTCAACGGCCACCAGTCGAATGGCTGGGTTTTTCCCCTTCAAAAACTCGCCCGCCCCCGTGATGGTGCCGCCGGTACCTACCCCTGCCACCAGGATATCCACTTGACCATCGGTATCTTCCCAAATTTCCGGGCCGGTGGTTCTGGCATGGATCTGGGGGTTGGCGGGATTGGTGAACTGGCCCAACATGTAAGCGTTGGGAGTGCGGCGGACGATCTCTTCAGCCTTCCAGATGGCTTCCCCCATGCCGCCGGCGCTACTGGCCAGGTGCACCTCTGCTCCGTAGGCTTTCAACAGCAGTCGCCGCTCCAGGCTCATGCTCTCAGGCATGACGATGATGAGCCGGTAACCCTTGGCAGCAGCGGCCATGGCCAGGCCAATGCCGGTATTGCCAGAGGTGGGCTCCACCAAGATGGTCTTGCCGGGGGTGATCAAACCGGCCTGTTCGGCAGCCTCGATCATGCTGACGGCAATGCGGTCTTTCACCGAAGCAGCAGGGTTAAAGCTCTCCAATTTCACCACGATCTCGGCCAGGCACCCCTCCGATTGCGGGATCCGATTCAACCGCACCAGCGGGGTGCGACCGATGAGCTGGGTGATGTTGGCGGCGATTTTCATGGCTAACAAAAAGGAAGAAACCATCGCGGCAGTGGGCCCTAGCCCTTAACTCCGGAGCAACCGAGGGCCTTACGCGAGGCTAACCCTTGAATAAGCTCCTTGGCATGCCCCTTTCAGCTTACTAGCGCAGGAGCCCCGCCCTCTGTCCACAGGGCGAGGGTCGGGAAGAATGCGGAGTTACGATGATATAACCATGACCCAAGTCCTGACCATTTCCTGCAAGCTCAAGGTGTCCCAGTCGCAAGCCGCAAAGTTGGATGCGACCTTGGACGCCTTCGGCCAAGCCTTGAACTGGGTGAACCAGAACACACCGGAGAAGATCGCCAACGCCGTTAAGCTTCAGTCTCTGTGCTACCGCGAAATCCGTGCCCGGTTCGGCTTGTCCAGTAACTTGGCCGTACAGGTCTGCAGACGGATGGCCGGTGCCCGTAAAGTTGCCCGACAGAAAAACCGCCCCGTCAAGGCGTTCAAGGGGGGCTTTGCGACCTACGATGCCCGTATCTTCTCGTTCCGCGAGAAAGACTGGACGGTGTCGCTCACCACGGTGGAGGGTCGAGAGCGCTTTGAGCTGGCGATTGGCCGTTACCAGAGAGAACAGTTGGCAGGCTCCAATCCCAAATCGGCCACTCTGGTCAAGCGCAAAGACGGTTCCTACTCCA
>NZ_JANSIF010000092.1:0-1346 GCF_047461935.1 Synechococcus sp. R55.4
CGACACCCAAGTTGCCCGCAGATCGGTTAAACTTTCGCCGCGTTTCCATTAATTCCACTTCCCCGAAGGGAAGCGACACCCAAGTTGCCCGCAGATCGGTTAAACTTTCGCCGCGTTTCCATTAATTCCACTTCCCCGAAGGGAAGCGACCAGTTTCAGGCTGAGGGCTGCTGGGAAGATAAGCCAGTTTCCATTAATTCCACTTCCCCGAAGGGAAGCGACAGGGATCCGCAGACCGGCAACCTGACCAAGATTTAGTTTCCATTAATTCCACTTCCCCGAAGGGAAGCGACCAGTTTCAGGCTGAGGGCTGCTGGGAAGATAAGCCAGTTTCCATTAATTCCACTTCCCCGAAGGGAAGCGACCAGGGTTTACTGGGAAACCCAGGTTGGGCCTGGGCGGTTTCCATTAATTCCACTTCCCCGAAGGGAAGCGACTAACCCGAATCAGCGAAAAGCTCGATGTTCTTTACGGTGTTTCCATTAATTCCACTTCCCCGAAGGGAAGCGACAACCTACGCGATCACCATCAATGCGGCAGAAGGCAGAGTTTCCATTAATTCCACTTCCCCGAAGGGAAGCGACATTCGACGGCACACTCATCGTTCCCAGTCAGAACGGTTTCCATTAATTCCACTTCCCCGAAGGGAAGCGACCTCAACCCGGCAAATGATCACCAGTACAAAGTTGTGGTTTCCATTAATTCCACTTCCCCGAAGGGAAGCGACTCAACAAAGTCTATCTGAATAATGCTCAAACTGAATTGGGTTTCCATTAATTCCACTTCCCCGAAGGGAAGCGACAAGACCTCTTTTCTTCGTCGGCAAGCTCTTGCGGAAGTTTCCATTAATTCCACTTCCCCGAAGGGAAGCGACTAGTAATTGGAGGATGCTCCGATGGTTGAACTCCGGTTTCCATTAATTCCACTTCCCCGAAGGGAAGCGACGGGAGGACAAACCCGACTACTCTATGGAGTTCCAATTGTTTCCATTAATTCCACTTCCCCGAAGGGAAGCGACTCCTGGTCACCAAGTCAACGGTCTTGCATTCCAGGTGTTTCCATTAATTCCACTTCCCCGAAGGGAAGCGACTAGACTGGGGAGAGATACGCTAGCCCTCCCTGCCCCAGTTTCCATTAATTCCACTTCCCCGAAGGGAAGCGACTATTCCTCTTCCCGATCTGAGCCTCCATCCTTCCTGGTTTTCATTAATTCCACTTCCCCGAAGGGAAGCGACTGAGCATGCAAAACTTGCGTGCTCCTACGCCAAAGGTTTCCATTAATTCCACTTCCCCGAAGGGAAGCGACAATAGCGGCTAGTTTCAATATCGCTGCCATCCCACAGTCG